>JAPPMR010000887.1 GCA_028818995.1 Candidatus Poribacteria bacterium
TTTTCTCTAAGAACTTCTACTGAAAAGTGAGGAAAAACCTCATGTTTTTTCTTTTCATTTATTCATAATAACATATCTAAAAAATAAATATACAAGAAAAATCACGTTAATATGGTATAATAGGAGAAACCCATAATCATTTGAGCGTAAACCTGTGGAATCTCGGCGCATCTCATTGGCGACCAATTTGTCAATTTCTGAATCGAAAAAGATAAAACCGAAATAGAGTTTTTTCGTATCATAAAGGATGCGTACCTCTGACGGTTGTGTCATCGGTTCACCTTCATTCGGTTGAATCTGCAATAACTGGCGAATCGGTTCAGCATTTTGCCACGCCGGTTCGTCAAGTCGTCCATCAATTGTAATATCTTGAGTAATCCGATGTGCTGAGGTGCGTGGTGGAGAAGGTTTAGTTTGAGACTGCGCAATCAATGGGATAAACAATAGACAAAGCCAACAAAGCATAAGACGATACACAATAGCAGAAAAAGACATATAGATTTTCCTCCTCACGGTGTAACGAGGTGTGATGCTTGATATTTAGAAGATGCGACCCGGATCAATTCATTCTATGAATCGTCAAGTGGAAATTTCTCAGTTATAAGCATAAGAGGATGCCCGTTAGAAACAATTCTATAGGTTCGACTGAGAAAAGGTTGTCCCTCAAAGTGTGCAATGCTACTTGGTAATCCGGTTGCTTGTTCAACACCCCACCAAAGCAAATCACGACGGGTTTCCAATTGGTTGTGTTGCAAAAGGGTTCCTAAACCTTTTATACCTGCTTCCAAACCTTCCACAACGCTTTGGGGTAAACGTTCATAAACAATTTGGGAGACTGCATAAGCATGGATTTTCGGAGTTTGATTTTCTGTGGAAGGTGTCTGTAGAACCACTTCTCGTGCGATAATATTACCGCCTGTTGGGAGGTTAAGCCAGAAGTGTTTGTTATGAAGTGTCCGTCTTGCTTGGTATAATAGGACTACTTGCATCGGTGACAACTTATATGCTTCAATAAAACGTGTAACGGTTCCATCTGCAACAAGTAAAGCTCGGTGAAATGGTGTTAGTCGAGAAAGACTTATGTCCTTCAAAGCAGCAGGTCTATTGGATTGTGCCACAAATAACTCTTTTACACGTTTATTGACAAAGGTATCAAGATTAGAAAAGGAATCTATTTTCATTTTTGCTATCAAAATTGTGGTGGTTGTAATTTAGCGTAGTGTCTTTTAGTTTTTTGATGTGTTTTACTGGAAATAGTTGTCCAAGTCAGGCATCAGAGTATATATAGGATACCATGAATACGTGTAGTCGCGCAACTGGAATTACACTGCACTACACTATACTAAAACCTTTTTGCCTTTTGATTCTTCATTCTTCGTCGTATTGATATCGGTAGGCGATTGTAACCTAAAACAATCTCTATTCTGACTGACTTTAGTCCAATAACTATAAATTGGACATATTCAAGCCAAAAATGTTCGTAATTGAGGATGGACTGAATTTCTGATTATCTCTCATCAATCAATGTCAGATACTAAGTATGCAAAAGTATTGACGATAAATTTGTCAAAGTGATATAATCTTACAAGTGCGATCTGTTTAAACTTATAGGAGAAGGCGCAAATGAGACATAAAAAGCACAGACGACACTATGTCGGTAACAGTGTGATTAAACAGAAACCCATCATTCAATCGCAGATTTCTATTCTATTAGTAGTAACACTGCTGTCACTATCAGTTTTCGGTTGCGGGACGATATTTATGCGGGAGGGTAAGTATGAAACACCTGATTTGCCAAAATCCGAACTCGCTACAATTCAAGTTGATACGAAGGGAAAATGGATTCAACGGACTAATCTAATTGCTTTACGAATCAATGGGAAGTTGGCATTACGTAAAGAAATTGGGGAAAACAAAGATGTATCCATTGATGAGATTTTAGTTGTTCCCGGAAAGCAGGACATCTCTGTTCTAATTGTCTATGAATCTTATGATGAGGGCACGCGAGCAACTGTTCAAACATCATCAAGTTTTGATGCTGATGTAAAGGCTGGTGGTATCTACCTTTTGAAAGGTGATTTTACCTATATTGCCGGAGGGGAATTTTCCTTTGAATTAGTTAATGCAGATACAGACAGAGTTGTTAGTAAACCGAAAATATTTGATTTGCAAAATGGAAGAATTTCTTTTAAAGTCAAATAAGCAACGAACTCCATCTTACGTTGATGTTAGTTAACTGCAGGCTCACTACCAGAAACTTCAGTTGTTGCTTTGAAGACAGAATCAACAGCACCAAATAGAACAGGCAAGTTATCCAGACTATAGTTTGTTCTGTTGCGGGTAAAGGCATCCTCAACAAGTCTGCCGAATTGCCACAAAATTCCATCGGTAACAATACCATGCACAGGTAAAGTCGTATTGTCATTTATTTTTTGCGCTGCGACTAACTCAGCCAGACATTGCCCCCATCCTTGTTCAAAGTCGTTTTTCTTTGCCTCAACTAACATTATCAACGGAGTTCCAAGCACCGGCATGCCCAATTCAGACTTTGTAGCGATGAGGTAATCAGGTGTTCCGTTCAAAGTTTCATCGTAAGTGATAGGTTCCTTTATCCATAAAGCATAGTTATCTGCATATCCTTTATATACCTCCCTTAAAATAGGAAAAATAACAATTTCACAACGTGATGCTTCAGAACCGAAAATGTTGAAGTGTTGCCTACTAAACTCAAGTTCTTGTTGAAATTGCTCGGAAGGGTTTAAGTCTTTAGTTTTAACGAAATCATGTTCTGAATACCTAATCCTAAATCTTTCTAATACTTCAGAAATTTCGCTGAAATCGCTAAATGCCATTAGTCTTACCTCCCAAATCCTTTGAAGTAGGATGGCGTTTATTAAGCATACGACAACCGCTCAACCCTTTTCTCCAACGTCTCCATCTCCTCAAGAATAGCACCGATAAGGTTTGCTTTATCAGACGCATAAGTAGGATTATCC
>JAPPMR010000428.1 GCA_028818995.1 Candidatus Poribacteria bacterium
ATCCAGTACTGACCGAAACTTGCGGCGTTTTTCGAGTGCCACCTTGCGTCCCATTTGGGAAATCAATTCCGCAAAATTCTTAACTTCTTCAGAGTCAAATGCCTCTGTTGCGATTACCATGCCCAAATCGCCTTTCAGCGACTTGTACAACCACTTATTTATCTCCTTCTCTAATTCTGTACAAATTTTCCGGTTGCTTTCGGTATTGGGTGCCAGAATTAAAAAGTGTCCCCCACTGCTAAAGATCAGATTGGTGCGATACAGTTGTAGTCGCTGCAAATACAGAGTAGCAACGGTCTCTGTCAATAACCACACGTAAAACGATCTTCCGCGCAATCGTTTGGCCGTGCGTTTCGTTCCCCCACCTTCATCTGGCGCAGCCAATTTGTATATAAATTGCTGAATGCCCGACACGTCGCCCTGGATTGCCAGAAACGGTTTTTTCGCATCGTGTCCCGCTGTTGCCTGACAACTTGCAAAAGCCGCTACTGAACGAGAATGGTCATACAAACTAATATCGGGCACGGTTTTGTAACCGGCTGAAGCCACGCGCGATGTATGCTTCTCCATGATGGTCTGAAAGGTTTCAATTAGTGCCTTCATTGAAACATCCGGCAACTTCTGAACATCGGCCAGAAATGCCTTCCAGGCATCGGCATGCAGTTGCACCATCTCATCCCCGTCTAACTCTGTTTCATCGGAACGCGAATCTGGAAATGGCGTGTTCGCATTTATCGCACCTGGAGGGTAGTAGAATACACCATCGGGGCACTTGCCCTTTCCGATATCAACTCTTGACAGTACTGAAAACAGGGGTCTTCGCGTTTGAGTACTTGTGTCCGGCGTGCGTTCACTCCCAGCAGATATGTGATCAGCTATTTGTAAACTCGGATCGGCTAACTCTGCATAGTGATGCCATTCCACTGTTCGACGAATCTGCTCGCGAATATCGTCTATACAGCGAAACCGCTTGAGGTGTTCTCCAATGAAGTAACCACCGTAATTTGTATGCGGTGTAAAGTCTCGATTGGCTCGAAACTCAAATTTCCCGATATCGTGCAATAGCGCACCTAAAATTAAAGCATCTTGTTCGGCCATAGGCCGCCCTCCTTTCAAATTAAAGCGTATTGCCCCATCCCGAAGCTGGTCCATTTGCCAACGTGTATCGGCACTCCCAGGGCCAGTAGCGGGTGGAATTGTGTCATGTCGCCTTCAAAGACCACATCTCCTGTAAAACCGCTCACGCTCATGCGTCGGTTCTGGCGGTTTGAATACCGTTCCCATGTGCGCCAGGTCAAGTTGTGGGATGTGGATTGAATATTCTCTGCCGCTGCGATATAGTCGGCATAATTTATATCTGGCGGTCCGTCTGCGTGAAATGCGGCCAATGCTGAATACCGCCGCAATAGGCCGCGTATGAGCACGGGAAAATCCAATCCGCGTTGCAATACCCGGTCTGCTTTGAGTTGGGTGGGCGTGACAAATGAGAGACGAATCCGAGATCCTATTTCGTTGTGCATCAGATCCTTTGCGGTCAGATGGGGTACGTCTTGTTGTAACATCTCGCTTGCTCCATCATAAACCGCCTGCCATGTCCCATCCGGGTGTAGTGCTTCGCCTGAGATGAGATCGCATTTGCCGCGTCCGCGTCCAATACCTGTGTCTCCCATTCGCTGGAATGTATAGATGAAATAGGGCATGTAATTCAGTGCGCGGCCTATCAGGGTCAGACCAATCGCAAATTCATCGTCCGGTGCGTAATCGGTTTTTGTTTCCAGTGGGGGTTCGATCAAATAGGGGTGGGGTGCCTCGCTATACCCGCGGAAGATGCCCTGTGCATTATCTACAGGTGTGTCAAATATGTATGGATACACGCACTGGGTCCGAACCAGGCACCGTTCGCACTCGCCGTGTTGCACAATACAAACCGCACGCTTAAATGCCACGCCAAAAGCCCCGCGAAATGTGGAGCCTTTATAAGGTGGCAGGCGCAAATGCTCTCGCGCCTTGAAATGCAGGCGCATATACGCGAATTCGAGTGTAAACATCAGTATCTCCTTTGTATCTGGAATTTTGCGATAGCTCTCATTGTATCTGCAAATCGCGTGCCAAACACAAAAAAAATCTCCGAATTTCCTCAGAGATCAAAAAAACAACAGGTTGTGTGATATTTTTTTCAAACAGGAAATGGACAACGATATGTTCAATCGTGCAAATATACACACGTTTGGTAAATAAAAAAACGAGAAAACCACTACCATACCAGCATGTCGGGCCAGTGTGCATTTTTGCACGCGATGTACAAATTATACACACCTTTCAATTCATATTATTGGGATTTTCGATCCTTTTTTGGCAACCCCAGGCGCGCGAGATATCTGGCTACCGTTGTACAGGCAGGCTCACGCTACTACGTTTTATTCTCAAATTATCAACATAATCCTTCAAGCCATACATTTCAATTTTGTGATACAGCGTTCTCCGCTCCATACTTAGTATCTCCGCAGCGCGTGCAATAACCCCCTGTGTTTGCATCAGCGCGTCTTGAATGAGCTTTTTCTCTAATTGCGCCACTTGCTCGTCGAACGAACCCTGAAATATATCCGCATCTTTTTGCTCAAATAACACATCGGGCGTAATCCATTGATCTTCTGGCGTCCCAATAGCTGCCCGTTCAATAGCAGTCTTTAACCCTCGGACATTGTAGGGCCAATCATAAGCCTGCAATGCGCGCATGGCTTCTTCCGTAAAACCCGCGAAATTTTTTCCATACTCTTCTGAAAAACTTTTCAAAAAGTGATGGACAAGTAATGGAATATCTTCCCGCCTGTCTTTTAGCGGCGGCAACGCAATGGTTAAAGAAAAACGGCCAAGAAGATCGCCTCGAAATCCGCTCTCCTCTGTATCCAGATCTTCATTGGTCGCGGCAACAAGGCGCACATTTACCGGGATAGCTTTATCACTACCCATTCGTCTTATCACACCATCTTCC
>JAPPMR010000789.1 GCA_028818995.1 Candidatus Poribacteria bacterium
CTTTATCTGTAATGCGCGGGAGCCAGGGCATGTCGCCCATGTAAAGCTGACGGCTACGCGGTCTAAAATCGACGGCGGAACTGAGTTTGTCCATTTTATATCCCTCCTTGTGATGTAATTGTTAAAACATAGTGATTTTGATAGTGAATAGCAAGTCAGAAAAGTGAACCCGCCAGTGGTATCAGGTCATAGAAATTCTCGCAGATTGATTTGTTCCATCCCTTCTTTAATGTATTCTAAACTCTCGCGATTTGATAAATCCAGTATGGGATGCTCAAAACCAATTTTCTCCGCCAAAATACTTGCTACTTCTTTAGTCCAGTGGGTCATACTCATTTGAACAATATTGCCATTTATGGCTTCAGCCATTTGGACAATACGACTGCGTTCACCGATCCTATCCACTAAAATAATTGTCGACATGTAATGTGTCTGTCTGCCCAATTCTATCTCTCTTTCAAACCTCGATACTTTATCCAAAGATATCTCTGTATTCCCCGGCCCAATAAAACCAATGTCGAATCTTACACCAACGCCTGGTTCGTATAAAAGGGTGGCATCACTCTCTCGTTTCTCCCCTCGCTCGGATAACCAGAAAACTTTGTCGGTCTCATCAGTATTTTGGGAATCAATTTTCCGAAAGCCCAATAATGAGAGGAGTGAACCTAATATGAGCTTTTCAAACAACTTGCCATACATTGATTTTTCGGAACCTCTAATTGCTAATGTTTGAGTGCCAATGGCAGCAAAAAGATAGAGAATGAATGGCCAATCCACTTGGCATTCCACGCCCTGGATTTTCAAAATACCTTCGAGTTCCCCATAGTCAATTTTACATTTATCCGTAGATTGTTTAAGTGACTCCTCAAGCGCGTTGAGGTAATTATCAAATTCATTATCCCTGTTTCTCAATACATTCTGGATACTTTTTCCTGTTAGACCGATACACCATTGCAAAAAAAGTTTTCTCTCATTTGGTATTTTTGATCTTAGTTCGGTTTTTACAATCTCCGGGATCTTATCGACAAAATTCTCAATATCCTGGCCCGACCTGAGAAAAGTCACAAATAGTGCTGCATTTGAAAGAGTCAATCTCCTTCGGGTCAACCCTTCGGTTAAAGAACGGATATTCCCACCGCACAGGACAGAGGTCACAACTTCCTTAACGATATCCTCACCAATCCTGTCAATTACTTCAACACCTCGATACCTTGCCAGAGATTCACCAATACGGGGGATATTTTGCGATATTGTCTCATAAAACATTGATTTCTCCGGTTCTAAAATTCAATATAGTGTTTGATGGGTGCAACTGGTTCACAGTTTATCCAATTCACCTCTTCGACTTCCTGCTGCAACCAGTTCTCAATATTCTTCTTAATTTCGTTAACATAGTCTTCATTGATTTCAAATAATACAAATCTCCTATTGAGTTTGGAGGCAGCTTTTCCAACTGTGCCAATGCCCGCAAAAGGATCGAGAATGACATCATTCTTAAATGAATAGTATCGAATTACTTTCTCTGCAAGCTCTAAGGGGAATATTGCTGGATGCTTTTTGCTGTGAGCGGGATGAATTTTCCAGATATTCGTTACTTCATATCCATCCTCAATGCGAGACGCTTTAACTCGTTTTTGATCTGGATGTTTTCTGATATGCCAATCAATCAATTTATCCGTGCTCTTCCGATAGACCAAAATATATTCTGTTATAGGGACAGATTTGTATTGCAACGGATTCCTGTCAGCCGAAAATCTTCTGCCTCGTCCAGTTGCCCAACCAGCACCTTCCGGTTTCACCCATATTATATCATCGATAAACTCAAATCCTTCTTCAATAAAAATTCTGTGAATATCAAAAGGCACTGCTATTCTCTTAGAAGATTCATTTCGGCTTGCCCTACGAATCAACACAGGCGCTATGTTTATGACAAAGAACCGTCCTTCATTTAAAACTCTATGACATTGATGTATGATTTTTCTCATTTTTAGTAAGTATTCATCGTATTGAATGTAATCAGAATATTCAGGCCGAGCATTATAGTAAGGAGGAGATGTGAATACGAGATCAACCGATTCAGATGGTGTCTCAGAAAGTAGTTCTTCACTATCTCCCAAACCAACCGAATTCCTCAAATTTGAAATTTTAGGTACGGAAGCTTTTTTCCTTTTTTTTGTTTTACCGTTTGTACGTCCGAGCAGTCTTGCTTCTAAGACCTCCTTTTGAGTTGTCTTTGGCTCCTGTATCAAACTCGAATACGCATCAATTACTATCTCACCTATCTTGTTGTTATCTTTACCCTTTAAGGGCACTCGCCAGAGATGGTATCGGTCATCTACTTCTGGCAGTCCAAACTCAATTGCCTTGTTAAGATCAATATCTTTGAGATAATTAGTGGAAATTTGTTTCGCATCATCAACATTTTTTACGCGATATTTTCGCTGATCATAAACCGTTATTTTTTTTGACATAATATCTCCAATCACTCTACGAACACAAATTAAGTGGTCAGGAAAAAATTCGCTAACATTTGTTGTTTTTTCTGATAGACTGGATTGCGGCTAAAACCCTGCCGCAATGACACCTCTCCGACGAACACAGGAGTTTAGTGTTTTAAGCCTGACTTGACAAGGTGTAAGTCAGGGCCAATAATCTTTTTTTAACTACTAAGGAATACTTTTTAGATATAGTCAATTTATCGAGGAAAACAAGGGTTTTTTGCAGTTTGCTATACTTTGAACAAGCTGTGTACAACTTCTCAAGAAGTTCATGTGGAGGAGATAATGGATAGCATTATTCAACTTTATGACAATCTATTTTACGGTGTATGTACTCAATGTTGTGTCGCCGTATTTTTTTTGTCTGGAGAGAGTGACGTTGGGAAAGGATTCTGGTAGCGGTGTGCGAGAGGCGTGTTGGACGAGAATGCGGGCGTTGGGCGCGAGTATCGGTGTTGTTGCGAGGTGGGTGAGTATGGTGCAGGACATAGGG
>JAPPMR010000874.1 GCA_028818995.1 Candidatus Poribacteria bacterium
GGTAACGATTATATTTATATCGGGTTACCTATGCAATAAACTGCTTGACTTTAATAATAAGTATAAAGTATTATTTTAATACTGTCAAGTCATTTTAATCAAATTTAATGAGGAATTTTGGCATGTTGTCTGCAACTTATACGATTGCCTCTAATACAATACTAAACAATTTTGCAGATTTATATCCTCATACCTCTAATCGCCTCAATATTATTCTACGTTTTCTGATTAAGTTAAAATATATTCTCTTAGTGTTCTCTTTTATCCTCTTTGGAACGTGTTTCTCCGCGCAACCTATAAAAGCAGCCGAAGATGGAACAACAGACACACCAAATTCTACATTTTTCAGACAGCAACCACAAAATCCTCTTCCAACTTCTTACGAAACTTTCAGTTTTGACGATGTCTATCGACTTGAACTCGACTTAGATATACCAGGGAACATTAGAATAATCGCTATAGACAGCAAGGAAGAAGATAAAGATAAAATCAGTGTCACACTTGAAAAAAGTGTGCGAGAACATAATCCGCTCCTCACAGTCCTCACGAAAACCTTTCTGGACAATATCTCCATAATCGGCACCAAAAAAGATGGTACACTTCAGATGAATTCACTACTACCTGCAGAAGTATCCAAGGCAGAATTTGAAAACCGAAGTGAATCTGACATAAAACAACACCTCCATTTAAGTTATGTGATTAACACCCCACCAGATGTATCAGTTCAACTCAAAGTAAAAGAGGGTGATGTATATATCCATCATATACGCGGAAAGATAGAAATCACAAATGAGATGGGGCGGGTGCATCTTGATGAAACATTGGGAAACTATCATGTTGAGGTAAAGCAAGGAGGCATTCACGGCAAAATTTTGTTGGCTCCAGGACAAAATAAATTAAAAACGGACAACGGTTCAATTGACCTTACGATACTTGATGATCTCGCTGCGCCGCTGGATTTAACTGCGTTAAAAGGAAATATAGGATTACTCCTTCCCAATAATTATCCTGCTGATGTCAAATTAAATAGCGAAAAACGGCAATATATTATTAATCTTCCCGCAGAAATTGATGATAACGAAGGTATTATTAACGGTGGAGGCCCATTACTCCGTTTAACAGCGACTAATACGATTTCAGTTTTACGAAATCCAAGATTGCGCAGCCGACCTAAAAATCCTGAATCTACAGAATCGGAAGAGACATTTCCCTCTGAATTGGTACAACCTATCCCGTTAACTTTACAATCTCCCACTATTGACGGAAATTTATCTGAAAAAGTGTGGTTAGATGCCGTGCATCTGTCTCCTTTTCAGAATCCGACTGGTACCGAAACAGCAGAAAATTTGACAGATGTTTATTTACTATGGGATGCACAAAATCTTTATATTGGTGGTAGGGCATACTTCGCCAATTACCGAGTGCCACGTGTTTCGCAAACACAACATGACTCACCTATATGGGAAGATGATTCCGTTGAAATTTTGCTTGATATGAACCCAGAAACTGATGGTTATCCACATCTTATTATAAACCCGATTGGAGGTTCTTTTGACCAGTGGGTACAAAAAGTTGGATTCCCTAACTTTCGACTCGCTCCACCTGAGGTGAAACGAGAGATAATTGATAAATCGATAGAAAAGTTCAAAGCAGACAGTTCATGGAATTCGGATGCTAAAGTTGCGACCCAAATTAATGCCCGTTTCTGGAGTTTTGAAGTTGCTTTTCCACGCAGTTCGACGGGCAAAAAAGATAAAAATACGTGGCTCTTTAATGTGCACCGTAAAGCACAAGGAAACCTGGGCAGCGTTGAAGATTTTAAACGGACTGTTCATCGTGAGTACAGTTATTGGTTACCGATTTATGATGAAGAGTATCCATGGTGGCCCCATTGGAAAGAAGGGATGGGTACCTTAAAATTGGTTAAAGACCAACCGTCTACCTCAGAAACATTTGAGATTTCGGAAAATTTCAAAGTTACAGCAGTTGAAATTGAAGGGAACAAAACGATTCCAACTGAAGTTGTGTTAAAAAGAATTCCAATAGCACCTGGGAATACTTTTACAAATGAACAACTGTCTCGACTGATTGCAGAGTTAGAATACTTTGATTGGTTCCAAGAGGTGCAATTAAAAACAACTATCATGGAAACTGATGAAGCAGAATCCCCACCAATCAGTCTGTCCAGTTCCTCTCTCAGAGATGTAGATGCTGAAGACTCTGAGAGCAGTCAAAATGAAGAATTTACAAACAACGAACCGTTGGAAGTAACTGTGCAAATCGTCGTAACCGAGGCACCAGTAAAGTTTGCAAGGCAAACAAGAATCAAAGGAAATAAAAGTTTTCCAGCACTTTTCATCAAGAATTGGTTTGACTTACACTCAAACTATTTGAGTGTAGCAAACCTAAAGTTGAAAGAGCAAATGATAGCCGATTTTTATGTGAATCGCGGCTTTCCATTTGCAAAAGTTACACACGAATTTATAAATGGTGTGCTACAGTATAATGTTAACGAAGGTTACTTAGATGAAATCCGATTTACTGGAAACCGTCGAATCTCACGTTCTGAACTCATATCAGCACTCAATATAAATACAGAAAGTGTGTATTTTCACTCACTGGGGCAAGCAAGGATCAATGAATTGCGTAAAAAACTCAGTAAGAGTAACGAAGCTTTTAAATCAATTCGTGATTGGCGTGTACAACGTGAAGGTGGGAAAAATATATTAATTGTTGATATTGAAGAACAACCTTTTCTTCGCCCAGGGTGGTATCCGATTCTTGGTTTCAACCGTGTTCACGGGGTTATTCTTGGTGCGGGGGCAACTCTTACGACACATTTTACAGGTGAGGAACAACTCTTCGGATCTGTTAGTGGCGGATTTTCCAGCAATATTTGGAACTATAGTTTTGGAATTGAAAAAAGTTTTTTTAGGCGTTTCCCATTGACAATGGGGATTGGTCTGTTCAAAGTAACAGATAGCAGTT
>JAPPMR010000699.1:0-248 GCA_028818995.1 Candidatus Poribacteria bacterium
GTACCAATGACTGGGGTGCCGCAACTCATAGCCTCAACTTGTGTGTACCCAAATTGTTCATCGTGATGCAGAGTGAGATTTATGTAAATGTCAGAGAGGTTATAGAAAAATGGCAATATCTCTTTGTGGAAACTGCCGACCCATTTGATACGTTCCTTTAACAACGGATGACTTGAACGCAAATCGTTAAAATAAGCAACGAAGTCAGGATCCTTGTATTGAAAATCTCCGAAAGGAATATCCAAAAT
>JAPPMR010000699.1:258-2985 GCA_028818995.1 Candidatus Poribacteria bacterium
TGCATGCACGTTTTTTTCAACCGTAATCCGTCCGATGTATGTTAAGACAACGTCATCCTCAGTGAAACCGAAGAGATCGCGATACTGATTCCTTTCATCTGTGGAGCAAGGCTTAAAAAATTCAGTGTCTATCCCAAACGGGAAGTAAACCTGACGCGCAGCACTCCTTCTCATAAGAGTCTTGTGAATTTTGGGGTCAGCATGACTCGTGAATACAATCGTGTCGGTGGGACGAAGGTAGGGAAATATCTTTCTAAGTGCAACAGCTCCCCGGGGCAATCCTCCCAGATTGAGGTAAAGCATCGGAACCTGAGAACCAATCTCTTCACGTAAAGCAAATAGGTTCAGTCCGTATCCGGGAAGAATTAAAGTACAGCGTTTCAGAAAGTCGGCACCTACCTCCTGCTTTTTTTCCGGAGAGAGCGAGCGATAATAAGCAGGAAGTAACTCAACTTCAAATGAACGAGAGATTGCTGCTTCCCAATCTGAAAAGATGTCCCCGACACTCGTGCCCGGCACCTCTGTCATTCGGTGTCTCACAAGTCCTATAACAGGTTTAAGTTGCATTTTTTTTCTCTACCTTTTGTATAAACTTGTGACACTCAAGATGATCTAAAAATTCACGGACGTCTTTAGACACTTTCTGCGTGTCAATTTGATATCGTTCAGCTAGAGTGTCAATGATGTTTTCAGCTGTTTCACCTTTTACAAGTGCTGCCCAAATTTGTTTCCCACTACCACTCACAGTGAAATATAATCCCGTTTCCATATTGGCGAGAACAATTTCACCGTGGACATCCGTATGGGAGACTAACTCGTTAATTTCATATTTCATATAATCAACCTTCAGTGAACTTATGAATTTATATTCATCACAGTGAATTGTTTGTGGAACAAGTCGCTTTATGTGCCCCGCGTTGAATTAATTCAGAATGCGTGCCTGCTTCCACAAGTCTACCATTATTGAGAACCAGAATCTTATCCGCGTGCAACGAGCAGAGCAGCATACCTAACGATGTTGCAAGAAACAGTCCACATGTTAATTTCTCAATCTGCCTCCAAAGTAACCAAGTGAAACTAAAATAGATAGCAATTGAAAGTGCCAGTACGGACGAATATATGCCAATAACCGAAATACATCTTTCATGTTTTTCCTGTTACTCTAACCATATGCCTCATGGAACTGAGGCAGACATGTACGCAACCAAACCTCAACAGACAACGGAGAATCCATAAAAGGAGAGGGATACAGCATACTGCATTCGTCAACGCTTCCTAATTTATATCGCGTTAGTGCTTCTTCCCATTGTTTGAGAACAACAAATCCCATCTGAGCAATGATGGGATTCCTTTTCATTTCAGCAAAAGCATCTGCTTCCTTTGTTAAACCTCTCCGACGAAAATGTGAAAAAGTGGAACCACCTGTTCTTAATCTAACAGTATCTGGTAAAATTCCTTCCATCGCTTGCCTCAGGATATACTTTGACTGTTTAGGCTGTTGCTTAAGATGATGCGGGAGTTGAAGGGCAAAATTTTTCAATCTTCTGTCCATAAATGGATGGTAGGTATGAATCCCAAAGGGCTCGGTAATGTACTTGCTGTAGGTAAAAGGACGATCCGAACTATAGCGAATTGCAATTGTGTTAAACTGTGTGGACAATGGGAAACCTTGTAAATCACGGTGCTGATCTTTAAAACGGGATCCAAGATTCGTTCGCAGTAGAAAATCATTGTTTAACCATTGAGGTATTTGAGGTTCCCACAAATGGTGTCTGTGTTTGATAGGCAGCAAGATATTATCAGAAATAATTTTCCATAACGGCCGCGAATCCAACGTACTACGTGTTGTAACTTCCCTCCATGCTTTCCTAAATTTACCAGAGCGGACATAATCATAAATATATAGTGGTAAATCAACTAATATATTATCTCCACCGCACCCAGTTAAAGAGATAGCAAATCCTCTCTCTGAGGCGAATTTTATGGGATCCCTTGCCATATTCAACCATAATAGCATAGGATTTGGATAGTCAAAATAGGTATCTTGGTCACGAATGCCCTGAAGGTACCAACTCCCCTCCAAAGAAAAATTATGCCAATTTAATCCATAACGTTTCACAACAGATTCTTGATATTTTGTGTCATCAAAACGAGGTTCACTCGGATCTTGAAAAGAAATAACATCTTTCAGGTGAACAGAGGTATCCCCTTTCTCCGCCAAATGACAGGCAAGCGAAACAACCGATGAGGAATCAAGCCCACCACTCAAATCGGCAATTACGCGGGAATCAACGTCAAGACACCCCTTCACGCTCGCTGTTAACAAATCGCGGAACTTTTCAATCAAATCGTCATCCTTCTGCGTTTCCTTACCACTGTCTTTCCCCCATTCCCACCATTGTGAGAGCTGTAGTGGCTCACCGAGATTTAACCGGAGACTGTACCCGGGAGGTACAGATTGCACACCTTTTATAGGTGAATCTTTGGTATGAGCCAGACATCCGTTCCAAGACCATGTAAGTGCCTCTGCCATCCATTCTTCATTGAGAATCGGTTTTATGCCTCCCAGACAACAGACTTGACGAATTTCAGTTCCCCAACAAAACACATTGGATTTGTAAAAATAGTACAGGCGTTCTGCCCCTATTGCATCTCGTGACAGAAATAGACTCTGGGTATCCTCATCCCAGACAGCAAAAGCATAATATCCGATAAGATGGATGGAGA
>JAPPMR010000395.1 GCA_028818995.1 Candidatus Poribacteria bacterium
CAAATATCCGGTAACCAACGCACAATACAAGGCGTTCGTCAATGAAAACCCACAATGGAGCAAGGCACGATGGTTAGCAAATTTATTTCCTAAAAGATACCACGATGGTTATTACCTCCACCACTGGCATAAGAATGACTATCCTGCTGGTCAAGCTAACCATCCGGTTGTTCACATTAGTTGGTATGCTGCGATGGCATACTCGCAGTGGGTCGGCAAACGTTTACCGACAGAAGCGGAGTGGGAAAAGGCGGCGCGCGGAGGTTTGACAGGTCAAAAATATCCGTGGGGAGATTTTGTAGATACTGGCAGCGCAAACTATGGTAAAAATGTTGGACAGACGACACCTGTAGGAAATTATCCTGCAAACGGGTACGATTTATATGATATGGTGGGCAACGTGTGGGAGTGGTGTCTTGATGAATACGGTTTCTATGGGAGTTTCCCGCATCGGAATCTGTTGTCAGAGGAAGATATAAAAAGTGTGACAAATCATTTCAAGAAAGTCAAGAGTTTCCGTGTTTTGCGTGGTGGCTCCTGGATCACTACAGTTCAAGACTTACATATCTCTAATCGCTGTCCCAATCATCCTCGGTTCACGAACCCTGAGATCGGTTTTCGTTGTGTTAAATCTTTATATTCATGATTCTTTATCCGCATATTCTTAAAGGTTAAGAGATGTCTAAACGCGATGAGTTTATAGCATTCATAGATGATTTAAAATCGGTTTCAGCAACTATCACAGAAGAACAGCGCAAGGGTCTTCTGCGCCGAGCGGTACAACAGCATGATCTTTCCGCTGCAGATGCCGTTGATATTCTGAGAGCATCAGGACTGGTGATCGGCGAAAAAGAAAACTATTTTGAGGTGTTGGGGTTTTCTATAGAGGATCTTCAAAACCAAAATGAATCGACCATTACATCTCAAGTTGATGCTGCGCATCAAAAGCTTTATCGCGAATCTTTGAATGCGGGTGGTCGCGTGCGTCCTGATGGTAAATCTGAAGAACAGTGGCGGGCATTTCTGAATCAAGCGCGTGATACTCTTAAAGATGGGCAAAAACGTCAAGCACACAATGCAATGCTTCAAAATGATGTGTTACCTCCCATTGGGTCTTTCTCTGAAGCAGCATTTATTGATCCGAAGACTGAGAAGCCTCCATCAAGAACTTCAGAACAAGATAGTATGGTGCTTATCCCTGCTGGTGATTTCCAAATGGGAAGCGACGATTATGATGCCAACATTGACGAAAAACCCGCACATACAGTCTACGTAGATGCGTTTTATATGGATAAATATCCCGTGACAAACGCACAATATAAAGAGTTTCTTGATGCGAACCCACAGTGGCGCAATCTTGGGTTGTTTGATTATCATCTAATTTTTAGGAAATATCGAGATACCGACTACTTGAAAAATTGGTTTAAAGGCAAATATCCAACCGGGAAAGCTGACCATCCGGTGAATTGGGTCAGTTGGCATGCTGCGATGGCTTATGCAAAATGGGTAGGCAAACGTTTGCCGACAGAAGCAGAATGGGAAAAGGCGGCACGCGGCGGAGTTGAAGGTCAAAAATATCCATGGGGCAATGCGATATATGCTCGCAATGCAAACTTTGATCAACGTGTTGGGGAGACAACATCTGTAGGGAAATATCCTCCAAACGGATACGGTTTGTGTGACATCGTAGGAAATGTGGCTGAGTGGTGTCTTGACGAATGGAACATTAGATTCTATCAGTTGTCGGAAAGCCGAAACCCAGTTTCAGGTGGTAGTATAGATAGTATCATAAATACCCTTACAAAACAGAAAAAACCTCGCGTGATACGAGGTGGTTCCTGGCATTCAGCAGAGCATGAGGTGCGTGTTTCAAACCGCGACCGATTAGCCCCTTGGAAAACAAACAGTCTCATCGGTTTTCGTTGTGTGAAACCAGTATCGTCTTAATTTCTCGTTTGATATACTAAAAACCAGATACATTTTAAATAGGACTAAAACATGCATGAACGCGATGCCTTTATAGATTTCATCAATAGACTCAAAGCGGTTTCGCCGACTATTACCGACGAACAACGCAAAGGCCTCCTTCGTCAAGCGATGCAGGAACATCAGATTTCAGCGACTGAGGCTGCTGAAATACTAAAAGCATCAGGACTGATTGTCGGTGAAAAGGAAAACTATTTTGAGGTGTTAGGTATCTCAATTGAGGAATTGCAAAATCTCAGTGAAGATGCTATCACAGTGCATGTTGATGCTGCACACAAAAAACTATATGCTGAATCATTAAGAGCAGGTGGTCGCCCTCGCTCCGATGGTAGAACAGAAGAACAGTGGCGAACGCTCTTGAATCAAGCCAGAGAAACCTTGATTGATCCCTTGAAAAGGCAGAAATACGTTGCTATACTTGAGCATGATGAGACGGATACACTATTTGAAGAAGCACTTACTATTTTTGAACCTTCTAATTTTACCGAAACAATCAGTCAGGAATTAAGCCACCAGACAGTTCCTGATGATCTTGATATTCCGGATGATATGGTATTCGTTCCGGCAGGTGAATTTCAGATGGGAGGCAATGATGATGAGGCAAATGAAGACGAGCATCCAGTGCACACCATTTTTGTTGACGCATTCCTTATAGATAAATATCCAGTGACAAATGCACAATATCAGGAATTTCTTAATGCGAATCCACAATGGCGTAAACCCCCGAAATGGTACGAATCGCGTAAAGAGCGTATAGCCCATATTTCTAAGAAATATCACGATGGTGATTATTTAAGGCACTGGAAGAGGAACATATATTCACCCGAGGATGCTGATCATCCTGTAACTTGGATAAGCTGGTATGCAGCAATGGCTTATGCGCAATGGGTAGGTAAGCGTTTACCAACTGAGGCAGAATGGGAAAAAGCGGCACGCGGTGGATTAGAGGGTAATAAGTACCCATGGGGAAATTCTATAGGTC
>JAPPMR010000374.1 GCA_028818995.1 Candidatus Poribacteria bacterium
CCTGCCCATTTATATTTAGCCTTGAACATTTTATGAAACGCTGGCAGAGCATAAACTGATTGATCTGCGGTCATGACACAAAAGAGAGCCATCACGCAGAAAAACAAGAATTTGCGCATGATAAGTTCCTTTTAATGAGATGAATGGAGGGCGAATTTGGAATCCGCCCTATGTGGTATCAGGTTTAATACGCCTCAAGGTCAATTTCTTCTTCGCTAAATCGGATGTGCGACTGTTTTATCAATGCATCTATTTGATCCCACTGTTTACGCGTCTCGTCAGAAATTCCGTTCTTATCAAGTGCTTTAGCAAAATCGGCGAGCGTTTTGCTAAACTTTTCTTGCATTTCAACATACTCTTCCTTTTGATCAGCGTTTTTCGGTGGTTCAAAATCGGAGATTGCTTTGGCGTAAGCGGCAAGTTTTTTGGCAGCGGTTACTGCTTCTGCTTTGCCTTCACCTTTGTCAAAATAGTCAACAACAACAAAATACTCATCCACCATTAAAATCATGAGTTCCTTGAGATCCTCAACTTCAGGCACATCTTCTGGCGGTTCTTCCGGTTGCGGTGTCTTTTCCACATCCGACTTTGGTTTGCGTTTCAGGAAAAGCGCATAACTCATGACAAGTGTCTTTTTCGGGATCAAAGCGACTGCTTTTGATGCTTCTTCATGTCCTTTTACTGCCTCAACATCTTTGCCGACTTTGAATTCATCGTCTATCCCTTTACCTATGAACTGCTTGAGAAACTTCTCTGAAGCAATCGCATCCGATTCCTTATGTTCATAAACCGCTACTTTTACGATCTTTCCCTTCATGTTGAGACCAACGGCGCCGTCTATTACACCGAGCGGCCCCTGCACATCAACGAATAATACTAAACCGAGAGGCTTCTTTTGATCGCTAATCGGTATATAGAAGATAGGCTTTTGGTCTTCTTTGCGAAGTTTTGCGCCCAGTTCTTTTTCAATTGAGGCGATTTTATCTTTTGTGAGCGTTGCACTTCGCTGAACAAATTTTTTCGCTTTCGGGAAGATAGCCTCAAGTTTCTTTCCTGGCCACTCTGTTTCATGTGCATCACTAAGTAGCAGCGTAAATACCATCAAGGAAACTATGACAAGCAGCATGCCCGCACGAGACGGACGGTAAATTTGGAAAATCATCTTTTTCTCCTTATTTTGGAATTGTAGGATAGGTGGATACCTACCCTACAATTAAGTGATTTAGTCTGACTCCTCAACTTTTACCATGAAAGTGGGAAACAGAATTTGATCAGCGTGCTTCAGCTGACCAAAAATCTGGTAGACCCCTGGTTTTGCAAATGTCGTCATGAGCATCACGGTAGGTCCAAATTTATCTGGTGTACTACCTTGATGTTGATGCCCTGTTGTAGGTGTCTTTTTCATTTTATGTCCGGCATGCGGATCTTTCTTCATCATCTTACCCGTATCTCCATTCATAGGAACTGTACCATGCGTATGCAGTATACCATCTAAACGGGTACTGACAATAGCAAAATGCATTGGCGCATCCAAAAATGGAACGAGATCAGTAATCGGTTTGTCATCGCGCGAAAAATGATAGGCGATATGAACCATCTCACCCGCCTTAATTTGTTCTGGCACTTTTATTTTCACGTGATATTTGGATGCCCCTTTGCTATCAGTGATGGAAACGGGTTTTGTAAACCGATCTCCACCCTCTTCTGTATAACCGAAAACGGCTTTTTCTCTACGAAAATCTTGAGAAATATCTGCCATCTTCTTGTCGCCTGTAACATCTACATGCATGTATTTTGATATTTCGGCATCTGCAGTCATAACATCAAGTGCAAGAATATATCTGCCTGCAATGGGAAAAGTAAAGTGCACTGTATAAGCACCTTCAAGTTCCGCCATCATATCGCGA
The DNA here is from genome assembly GCA_028818995.1 of Candidatus Poribacteria bacterium. The sequence continues at coordinate 1,908 of JAPPMR010000374.1, forward strand.
GACTCAAAATCTTCAGGATGAATATGTCCAATGGTCTGTAGATTTTCACTGACGATTAGCACGTGAAGAATTCGATCATGGTGTACCATCAAATCTGTAAAGGGTTCGCCATTTGCATCGGTAAGATGAAACATTAAAGTCGCAGGTTCTCCAGCCTGAATCTTTTGGGGTTCGGTGTGAAGCATAACATTTAAGGCAGCAGTTTTATCTGCCTTATGTGTGTCGTGCTTTTCGTGTTGTTCGGCATAGCCGAGGTTCATAAAAAACAAAGTAGTTACAACGATTGCTATAGTAAAACGAAAATTGAAAAACGTGGAAATTCGGGATTGCATTTTAATTCCTCCATACATTTAACCCGTAAAAAGTTAAGTATAAATTCAAATAGATCAATTTCCCGCTGCCTAACACAAAGGCGGGAAAGGAAATCACAAATTATGAGTAGTTGAAATTACTTAAGAACGGGTATAGGGAGGACCGCGGCGGGAGATGTCGCTATTTAAGAGAGAGGTATGTAGTTTTGGTGGTGGGAGATAAAGCAATATCTCCTGAGAAACTGGTAAAATTGCAGAGAATGGAACAATAGAAACGTTTTGGTGTGTTAACGACTCACGGATTGTCTCTACGTTTGACGAAACATCCGGTAGAATAAGTTGTAAACTATTTAAACAACATGGAGTTTCACCTTCTGAAGATGTTTCAGATTCACTTGTAGCATTCGTTTGAGTCTTTTGACAACAAGGCGAATCGGTTTCAGTATGTGCCATCTGCATCTTTTCAGACGAGCCGCTACACAAGATTTCTTCAAAAGCCGCACAGAATAGGGGACATACAGAATGAACACAGACCAATACTGCAAGTAAGATGGGAAACTGCCAATGTTTTCGTAACATTTGCTCAATTACTCCGTTGTTTCGTCAAAAAATAGAAACGAATTTAACGCTTCTAAGATATTATACACCAAAACCTGAAACAGTTGCAACAAAAAGTTAAAGCAGGCGAGGTTATTTATAATGAACTTTGAAAATAAAGATACACGTTTTTTGTAGGAGCGATCTCCGAA
>JAPPMR010000412.1 GCA_028818995.1 Candidatus Poribacteria bacterium
ATTCACCTATACTCATTTTCGGATGCACTTTTGCACACACTAAAAGAACGTGAAGTAATTAGTCTAACCAAAGTTGCCACCTATGTAGCACAATCTGTTAGATTGTGCCTGTGAAGACACGGGAATGCCTAAAGACGAATGCGCGTATGGCATTCGTCTTTAGGCATTCCCCGGAGTTCCCTCCTACCATAAGCAGTCCATCAGTAGGAGCGATCTCCGAATCGCGACCTACAATAATATGTTGACAAAGCATTAGTCCAAAGAAATGCCGCTTTATAAGCTAAGTAGAAATGTAAACTTGCTCAAAATTGTCCATTCGTCGGTATGGAAACCATCCGATGTATCCCAAGTTTGATTATACACAAGGTAAAAATCGCTACCCGGACGATAGATGTAATTGAGCAAGAAATTTGCGCTTGCACGTTCTTCGGTATGGTTCCACTGGGTGAACAATTTAGTAAAGATACGGGTATTGAAAGCGTAACTAACCCGTCCACCGAGGACGGTTGTCGTCAAACGATCTATCTTAGGCAAATAAATAAAATTTCGATTGAATCGTGTATCTATTGCAAGTTGATGGGTTACTCGCCACTGACTGTCTATATAAATACCCAACCTATCTCCTTGAAAGAAATCCCCGTAATTTCCTCCTCCATAGACTGAAAACGGACGGCTGGAATCAGAGTAAAAACTAAATGAAAATTGATTCATTTCGTAATCGCCAGCCAGTATTTCAGCGTCATCAATACTAAACGATTCATCAACTCGGTCAAAATACCTTTGAAAATCAATATTGATACCGTCCCCTGCAGGAAATGATATATCGCCGCCAAAATACGCTTCCCATCCGATTAGTCTATTATCGTGATCAAGTAGGTAATTGCCTGAAATACTTGCTCCAAGGTCCCGTATTAGGTATCGGTTGATTTGCGAGTTAGCACCAGTATTCATATTGAATGATCGTATATCTCTACGATGCATGAATCCCATTTCACTTGTAAATTCAGGACCTATATCAAGATACGATGCATTGAAACGAAAATGTCTATTGCGCCAATTGTTTGAAAGATACCATGCATAATCGCGTTCATTTGGATTTGGCGACCAACTTCCAACAGTCATTGCGCGCATTCGCCATTGGTCATGAGGTCTTAAGAACAGGTCTATCCCACCGTTGCGATGATAACCGCCGCCGAAATTACTCTGCCGATTGGTGACAATGAAGCCGACGGTCGAATCACTGAGAATATTACGTTGCATTCTTAACACAGAAAAGTTTGTCATAGGGGTTTGCTCAGAAGCAGCGGTTGTCATATTGAGCGCACCTACACTGTAAGCACCGACCTTTCCTGTCAATTTGCCTCCGCCGAGAAGCCGAACCTCTTTGTCATCATCTACAATACCGATACGGCGACTATAGAAAACAGCCAATGGCGGCGGACCCCAACCACCGACACCAGCACCAAACGAAAATAGTCCACTACCTTCAAGGAAAAAATCACGCCGCTCGGGGAAATAGAGACTGAACCGGTTGAGATTTACCTGTTCCTGGTCTGCTTCTACTTGTGCGAAGTCGGTATTCATCGTTAAGTCTAACGTAAGATTTGACGTGACACCGTATTTCATGTCCAATCCGAGGTCTCGTGCGGTATTATACTGCCAATCTTCCTCATCAAGATTTTCCGCTAATCCGCCAAGTAGATACGGTTTGAAATCAAAGTATGATGGAGACGCAATATCTTGTAGACCAGTGAGTTTGCCTTGATATATCGGATGAAAGGTGCCTGGCCAACTCTGACTTTTTGGAACTTGGATCCATTGTGATGTTTCATTTGTCCGCGGGATGTTACGTCCAAAATTCACACCCCACACCATTACGTCTTTCTTTTTAAAACGTAACTGATTGAAAGGAAGCGCAATCTCAACTGTCCATCCTTTATCGTGTTGTCGTCCAACACATTCCCAAATGCAGTCCCAACTCCCGTTGAGATTTTCGCCACCATCAGTAACAGCGGTATCTGACTGTGCGCCAAGCGGGTTTATCCGAAAGAAAACGCACTGGCGTTTGTCACCGTAGGTGTCCAACATGATGTAAATGTTATCATTTTGCCAAAGCATTCCATCACGCCGCATTTCATTTGCCACGACCTTTTCAGGTTGTGAATCGTAACACTCAAATCCGATATAAAGTTTCTCTGTGTCGTACAACAAGCGAACCTCGGTGCGTTCGGATAGCGGTTGTCCTTCATCAGGATATTGTTGGGTGAAATCGTCAATAACCTGCGTCCGAGACCAATCTTTCTCGTTGAGATAACCATCTATTTTGATTACCTCTTGTGTTTTCAACGCCTTAATTTCTTTTTTTGCATAGGCGTTTAAGTTCATCAGAGCAATCATTATGAATACGAAAAGAATGATTCGGTAAAGCATTTATGTCTCTATTTGATTTGGATAACGGAATTGTAGGGTTTTTCGATCTGTTAAGTATATAACGCAATCTATAGAATACCTGTTTAATCTTTTTGTCCGAGGAATTTACTATTCCTTTTAGTTTGTAGTAATGATATGCATTGGATCAGCTTCTGTTTTCTTGGATAAGATCATAGCAGAGCCATTCAGTTTTCAAGTCTTTCTCAAAATTTTTAACAGTATCGCGACCAGGGGCTCGCCCCTACAAAGAATTCGGAGTTACAAACCCTCGGACAAGAGTCCTGCCCGACAACTGAATGCCTCTGAAATCGTACAGGGTTATTCAGTTTTCAATATTTTTGGTGTTTTTTTCTATAACGTTAATTTTATCTGTTGCCATCTTGTCCGTGTCTTTAGTCCCGTATGAAGATTAAATAAATATTTCGGTAATTTCTTTAGTCCCGTAGGGACGATATGTTTATAGAAAATGTTACCCACCGCCTCTTGAGTTCCGTAGGAACGGCATAGAAGACTTAACATATCGTCCCTACCAAAT
>JAPPMR010000959.1 GCA_028818995.1 Candidatus Poribacteria bacterium
CAGTCGAGACGGCTAACTGACTGTTGCCCAATAAAGCTATTTTCATTTTTTTTAATTATGGGCTTCTGAGCTGCGCTCTACTTCGTTTCGCGCAGACTTTCGGTTAATTAACGCCAGTTTGATAACAAATGATGTGCATTCAATAATAGGTCCTTTCTCCGAAGGTCCACCTTACGACCCTGTAGCACAAACTTTCCAGTTTGTGTACTATGGCGCGAACTGTAAAGTTCGCGCCACAATATGCTTTTATCAAACTCACGTTTAACTACGGTAGATTTAGAATCAATCGAACACTTTTAAATATCCTAAGGTTTCCGTTATCGTCCACCAGATGGCACAAACTGAAAGTTTATGCTACAAATAGGTAAAACTTATAGTGAAATCCGTAATTACCTATACACCAAAGCAAGGGCGAGGTTACAAATCTCGCCAGCGGCGGCGGGGTGTTTGTACCCTGACGAACTGTAAATATATTTTCGGATTTTACTATAAAACTGATAACTCTAAATTACACCAAAAGGGTTTCAACGATTGCCTGAAATTGCTCCTCAATATATTGACGGTGATTGTCCATTTCCGAACCTGCTGCCAGTTTCGTAGATACTAAATCATCATAACGTTCAACGTACTCAAGCAAAGTATCAACCTCTTTTTCATAGCAGATTGCAGAGGCGAGCACCTTCTCTTTCAAGAAGAGCGGGAGTTCAGATTCCGTAATCTGGGTTAATTCCCATCGCCAGACCTTTTCGGAGATGTAAGTGACAAACTGATCAAGCAGATCTCCCTTATAATCGGTGCCTTGAAGTGCTTTAACCTCTTGGATAAGCCCTAAGACGTGATTGAAGAGTTCATCTGGAAATTGCTGCCGCAATTCCATAAGCAACCTGCCGGTTGTCGATATTGGAAGCTGGTTCTGTAAAAGGAACATCCGCAAATTTGGATAATCTTCAACACCCTTACTATCACCAAGCCACGTTTCACCTATCGGAGGCAAATCACTTACATCGAAACTGAGTACCTGCTGCTTGCGAATCTCTTCAAGGTTCGTCGCGCGCGGATCAAGTCCAGCGTCCGCTAAGGTGGCGATAACCTCCTCTTGGCGGTAGGGTCTCAGGAAAATCATGAGTTCCTTAACTTTTTGTTGTTCCGCCTCAACTGCTTCAGCATTTGCTGCATCGCCATTCCTCGCCTGCCCACGTTTCCGTTTTTTCGCCTTCTGGGGCGCATTTGTGAGTCTATTTGCCCGCTTCACCAAAGTGTTGTGATAACCCAGCAATTCTTCGTGGAGCATTGCAAGTAGGGTATCGCCATGAATAGCAAGCATCGAAGCCGTGGTAACATTCGACAACTCATGCCCGGTCTTCGAGATAATCGCCCGATTTAAGTTGCGTTCTATCGACTTGCGGTCCTTTTCAGCTTGGATAATCAGTGTGCTTTCTAACATAAGGTTGATTAACCTCTTTGTCTGGTCCGGTACACTGAGATTAATATCACAAGTAGGTTGAACATTGGCGAGAAGTCGTTCACGGAGTTTACCATCAAGCACTAATGTCCACAATGTTGCGTAATGCTGTTGCTGATCCACCGTTGGTGGGATATTTTCCAACCACTGCTTTATAGTTGGTAAATACAACTTTACATGATCGAGTAACTGTTCAAAGGTGTCATCAGGAATTTCAAAACCGGGAAAAGCGGTATTCCCCCGTTGCTGTGCCTGCTGACCCCGTCGCTGCGTTTGTACGGTTTTGGCTGCTAAGAGGAGATCAACTAACGGTTGAATAACATTTTCAAAATCCTGCTTGTGCTGACTCGCGAAGTTCGCGAGTTCCAGCAATTCCAGCCAGATAGTTGTCAAACGTTCGACTTGGGTAGCATGTAAAGTCGAGCGAAGCGCGATACCTGCCATTTTTTCACGTACCGCCCCGCGCGTCCACTTCGGCAAGTAAATTTCGTCTAAGAGTTCGTTGTTCTCAAAAGTTGAGAACTCAACCTGCTTGACAAGCCCCGTTTCAATGAAATCCTGTTCAAACACCAGATCATGAAACAACCCTGCTGCTCGATCCAACACCTGATTCGCTAATTTGTAAGAGGATTGAATGAGGTGATTCAGCGTTAACTGCTGATTGTCCTGTAGCTGCCAAAACTCTATCATGGGGTCAATATTTTGTGTGAGTGCGTCGGTTTTCGCCGCCGCGATTGCTTCCTCAAAATGTTCAGCGAGATATTCCCCATAGAATTCGACAAAAGCGAGCATCGTATTCCGTAATTCACGGATCACCAGATCGTCCCACACCTTATTATGAACGCGCTGTCCAGGTCCAAGCACAAGTGCCTTCAAACGGGTTTCCACACCCTGTTGAAATTGCGCCATGAGCTGGTAGGCGTGCTGGTTGGCTTTCACCGTGTACCCTTCGATTTTCTTTGAACTCTCACTAATTGCGGACTCAATTTCTTCTGCGGGTGCGTCGAACGCGATAGGCACTAACTGAAGCGTCTCCGGTTCAAGAGGATCGTAAATCGCCGCCGTGGCAAGCACTTGAACGGGATTAAGGTCTTTAAGCGCATCCGGTGTCTCTTCATCTGCATCAGCCAAAGCATCAGATAACCGATTATGCAGCGTTAAACTGTATCCCAAATCAATTAGATCGGGATACTGCTTAATATGGGTTCTGAGAACTACAAGGAGTAAATTATAGTTCTCGGTTAGTATTTGATCAAAAAGAGCATCTTCATTGAGATGAACGCGATGAATATGGGTTTGCTCCGGGATAATAACAGTCGCTGGAGGTATCTCCTCAGTATTCGTGTCATCAACTTTTGCGAGCACATAACCACCAGCTTTGATGGTGCTGGGTATTGTTAGTCGTGCTTTCAAAACTTCCTGAGTGAGTTCGGAGAGCGTCAGGGTCTTCCCGAGGTTTTGAATGGCGATTTCGGAAACAACACCATCGGCGAAATCTGTAA
>JAPPMR010000778.1 GCA_028818995.1 Candidatus Poribacteria bacterium
TACTCATCCGTGTCCTATCTGTGCGATTGATTCCAGCCGAGTGGATTATCATGCTATCAATAGCAAGTAAACCGCCTGCTGGCATCGGCAACGGAATCGCTTGGCTGGCTGCAATTTGCTGAATTGTTTCATCCTCAAGATGCGCGAAAGCAGGTAGATGATGCGACCCTGGAACAACTCGCGTGCAGCCGTTCTCTAAATTTGTTTCTTCCAAGTAGATTAGGACAGTCGCAATCGTCCGTGACCAGTGACGGACATCGCGATGAAGCTCAAGCGAATGCGTCGAACCTGCATCTCGAAGATAGATGTGGTTGTGACGATTCAGTACAAATTCTATATTCGGGCCCAATAACGATTCCAATGGGTTAAGGATATCATCGCAAGTAATAGTTTCTTGGAAGATTCCGCCGCGCTGCCAAACAGCGGAGATTCGGATGATCCTGTCACCTTGTCGTGCCACAGGTTCCACGGCTTCTTCTATGTCTTTTAACGCTGCTGCTTTAAGTGCCTCTACATGATCTTTAGAGAGTTGCGTTGGAAATTTAATGAAGCCGTTGTGCCGAAACAATTGAATTTCTTGCGGAGTGAGTTCCATTGGTATCCTTCTGTTGTGTTTGGCGTCAGTTGTGAGATGGTTAGTTTAACATGGATTGGAGAGGAAATCAACAGAGAAATGAGGTGTGTAGGTTTCTTGGAGAGTGAGTACAAATTGGATTTCGTAACACAATTTGGTAACGAAAGATGAAGATATTTCGTTTTATGTTATGCTTAGAGACCTAAAAAAATTAAAAATGAGAGTTCATAATTCCGTATATTATAGGGGAGTTTGCGGGCTACGTCATAGTAATAGGCGGAGGAATAAAAAACATGAAACCGTGTTATGTTTGGATAGTAATTCTATTGTTGGCAGTCATATCTTCAGGCTGCACTACCATGCCGACTTATAATGAGTTAGCGGATCGGCATTACGACTATACGAGTGGAGAAAAACAAGCAACTCTTGATGAATGGCATGGGTTAATTTCAGAGTTTGAGAACATCATTCGCATGGATGCAGAAAGTGAATCAGCGGATGATGCCCAATATGCTATTGCTTCTTGCTGGGTTTGGTGTATTAAAGCAGGGGATTCAGAGGCACCGCAACGCGCCATTGCAGCATTTAGAAGACTAATTTACACCCATCCAGATTCGGAGCATTTGCCCCAAGCACACTATTGGATTGCCCGCTGCTACACGCTGATAGGTGATTCCGCTCGCGCATCGCACCACTATCAGATTGTTACAAACCGATATGCCGATAAAGATATAGCAGCAGAGGCGTTGTTGGAATTGGGGCGTACTTATGCCCAACATGGATACAAAACACGTGCCGAAACGCTTTATGTTGAGATTGTTGAATCCGCAGCGAAAAAGGAAATAGTGTCCACTGCATCTAAAGAACTTCAGGAGTTAAAAACCCCACAAAATCCCGTAAAAATACCCGATAAAACCCCTACTCAACCGAAAGTTGAACCGAAACCACAAGCAAAACCGAAGCCTCCTGCCGCTGAGCCAGAGACGTTAACGCCAGGATCCCTTACACGTGAATTCGGATTAACCGCTAAGACAATCGTAATAGATGCTGGACACGGAGGAAAAGACCCAGGAGGCGGTAGGGGGGACCTCATTGAGAAACCTATTGTGCTTAGTCTCTCAAAGAAAATCGGTGCGATTTTAACGGCAAAAGGTTACACAGTTCTGCTAACACGGGAAACCGACCGTTTTATTCCGCTAAAGGAACGCACGGCATTTGCGACGAGACACAAGGCAGACCTATTTTTGAGCATTCATGCAAATGCGAGCGAAAATCCACAAGCCAATGGGATCGAAACCTACTATTTGGATGTAAAGAGCACTGATAAAAACGCTGAAATCATTGCAGCACGTGAAAATGCAAATTCTGGGTATAGCATCCAAGAATTGGAGTCGCTTTTAAAAGGATTGATTGTAGAGAGTAAAAGTAAGGATAGCCGTCGGTTGGCAAAGTATGTGCAGCAAGAATTAGTCGCATCAACAGGCGCAGCAGATCGTGGTGTTAAACACGCACGTTTTGTTGTACTTATCGGTACAAGTGTTCCCGCTATACTCGTTGAAACGGGGTTTGTGACGAATCCCACAGAAGGAAGGAAACTCATATCGGATGCTTATCAACAGCAATTAGCGGCTGCTATCGTACAAGGTATTGAAAAGTTTTTAGGAAGTGCCGCACAAATCAGCCAAGATAATTCTAATCAACCCAATAAGTATGTGGCAACGACAAAACGTTAGGCAGTACATAGGAATACGAAACCGGCAAACCATTTGCTGAGGGAAACCGGTTATGTTTTTTGAGGTCTTTCATCGGGAAAAGTTATGGCTCAAACCCTTTTCCACGTATATTATATTTATTCTCGTCTGCTGGAGTGGCGCGTTAACTGACACTGCTGCACAACAGGCAGATATTGCTATCTTATTACCATCAACAGCATCTGGCATGGCAGAAGGTGATGTGAACTATGCCCGTTCTGTCAGCAGACGTCTTGTTCGCATGTTGAAGAGCATCGGTTTTTCCGCAGACCAATTGGAAGAGGCATCTGCTGCCAATGCTCCTCGCCTACAAGACACATCTTCTAATCCGTATCAGTTAATAATCCTCCCACTTAATCCCAAAATCACTCTAAAAACAGCAGGACTTTTACAGGGTCATGTCGCACGCGGTGGCAAACTATTTGTAACCTATAATCTTGCAGATGAGGTTGCCTCGCTTCTGAATTTGCGTAGTATAAAATGGCTGCGCCAAGAAACTTCTGGTCAGTTCGCTTCCATTCAATTTGATGCGCCTGAGATATTAGGGATACCAAAATCTGTACGACAAGCATCGTGGAACATTACGGAGGTAGAATCTACTGACCCACAAACAAAAATCATTGGGCAGTGGTACAACGC
>JAPPMR010000717.1 GCA_028818995.1 Candidatus Poribacteria bacterium
ACCGTGAATCAATTGGGAACTTGCACCACTCGTGCCGCTGGCAAAATCGCCTTTCTCAATCAGACCTGCCCTGATTCCTCCGTTTAAAGTGAGGTCTCGAATTAAACCTGCACCGACGATGCCACCGCCGATAACTAACACATCTAACGGTTCCGTCTTTAAGGTTTTTATATTTTGGGTTCGAGTTTGGTCTGAAAATTCTATTGACATTTTAGAGTATTTTAAGCCGTATCATTTTTCAAGGTATTTACTAACAGTTCCGCATGATTGGAAATTTTACGAATTGCCGTCAATATCTGTTCTGCTGCCTTTGGAACAGGTTTCGTCAAAAGTGGTAAGAACACCAACTGTGAACATACTTTCTCAGTAATTGGCAAATCTCCTGCAGCGTATCCTTCATAATCTCCTCCCATTTCAGATGTACAGAGAGACCCTCGTCCATTCGTAAAGACATCAAGTCCCTTCATAAAGAGTGGAAGGGTATGAAGTAATGGGTAAGGGTTGCTATTTGTTGGCAAACTCCCAGAAAAAACAGGCACGCCGTCACCGACCATCAGCGGATAAGGGTTATTATTTGCCAAGACACCCTCTTTCCGTAGCGCGTGAGCAAACATTGGTGCCGATAAGCCGTGCATCTCTTCCTCACGATAATGGATAGGAAATCCAAAAAATGCCGCTGGCTCCGTACCTGCATACCGCTCAACAGGACTTACCCCAAGAATATCTTGCAATCCATCTCTGATTTCTTTAATATATGCACGACGGTTTGCGTTGAGATCATCAAGTTTTTGTAACTGCACGGAAGCGATGCCGATAGCCAACGGATGTGCCCGATATTTTACGCCTAATCCCATAGGTGGGAGATGTGGATAGTTAAGTGCAGAAGGATCCAAAACAGGGTCGCCAATACTATTTATAGCACGATTGACTTGTCCCAATAAACAGGCACGTTCAAAAACCGTGTGGTCATTCGTAGCGAGCATGCCACCTTCACCAGCACTCACCGCTTTGCTCCCTTGCAAACTCCATGCCCCTGCATGTCCGATACTGCCACACGGTTTGCCTTTGTATGATGCCCCGTGTGCGTGCGAGCAGTCCTCAATCACAGGAACACCGGTTTCTTCACTGAGCGACATTAACGCGTCCATATCACACACGTTACCCCACAAATGTACCGCGACAATTGCTTTTGTCCGCGTTGTAACACGCTGTCGGACATCATCAACATCAATAACCAACGTTCTGGCGTCAACTTCACAAAAAACAGGGCTTGCATTTAGCATGAGTGCAGGCGTTATAGAACCCATCCATGTATAGGTAGGACAGATAACTTCATCACCGGGACCTACCCCGAGCCCAAACATTGCACTATGTAGTGCAGCAGTACCGTTGCTAAGACTCATAGCGAATTGGGTTTGGTGGCGTTCACGCCAAGTCCGCTCAAATTCCTGAACAACCGAAGACCCACTGGACAGTTCATTCCGTAATGTCATTTCATAGGCTATATGTGCCTCTGCTTCTGTAATTTGCTTCCATTGATCCAGTTTTAGAAAAGGTATTTCTTCTGAAATTTCAAAGACTGGTTTTCCACCTAAAATCGCGGGAAGGGTTTTTCTATCAATCTCAGTGTTAGAAAGATGCTTGTTTTTCATTGTAATTTGCCTGTGCTTGATTTGTGAGGGCTACCTAATTCAGGAAATAAAAGAACTCGTTCTATATGCGAAAGAAAGACATTAAAAAATTAAACGGGAATATCAGCGAAAATCTAAAGTGCTGGTTGACCACAACCCTTCAAATCAAAGATTGGAATATACTTTATTTGAATACACGTATTCGGATTTCAATTTGAGATTAGTGGAAAATCAGAGCCATTCAATTCTCCAATAATCGCATAGACTACATCTGTTTCTTCTTGTAGGAGCGATCTCCGAATCGCGACAAAACACAATGATAGTCGGGAATCGGAGTTCCCTCCTACAATACAATTAAATGGGAAAACTCGACAATTGAATGGCTCTGAGTGGAAAATCCAAAAAAATTGCCTTAATGTCAAGTCTGTGTTATACTAACCAACACTCGTTAACTTGATAAATAGGAAACGTAATAAGTCCTAACCAAGTTTACATCCTACATAATATCATGTTCGCGATAAACTGTCAATTTTTTGTGTTTTAGTCTCCACATTTCTGAGAAGATTTTGAATATCCGCCAATCTTTCATTACGTTCTTCAATAGTCTGATTGTTCAGATTCCACAATTGATTCGTAACCTTCTGCCGCCGCTACTTGCTATCTGCGGTTTTTTTCTTTTATGCGGGGTTGTGCTAATCATGAGAGGGCAGAATCTATGGGAGTTCTATACGACAATCTTTATCAGTGGGTTTTCCAGTTTCGATGAAGTCGGGAGTGTGTTATTTAATGCAACACCACTTATTTTCACCGGACTTGCTGTCGCAATTGGATATAAGGGTGGATTGTTTAATATCGGTTGCGAAGGACAACTCTATGTCGCAGCCTTTGCGGCAACATGGGTAGGCTTGCATCTGAACCTTCCTTCTGTTTTATTAGTGCCGCTGTGCATAGGAACTGCAATGATTATAGGTGCATTTTGGGGTGCGGTTCCCGGGTTCTTAAAGGCGAAATTCGGAGCTCACGAAGTTATCAACACTATTATGATGAACTTCATAGCGTTTGCCCTTACGAATTTTCTTGTTACATCTGTTTACCGAGAACCCGGACAGATGATTCCACAAACGTCTGAAATTCATGATGCAGCGCATTTACCTCGTTTAGCAGGTGTCTTAACTTTTCTTCCACATAGCAACCTGCTAAATGCCAGTTTTTTGCTCGCTTGTGCTTGTATAATTTTATGTTATATCTTTTTAAAGTATACCCGATGGGGATACGAACTCCGTTTAGTAGGCAACGCGCCAGAAGTTGCTGAATACGGAGGGATAAATC
>JAPPMR010000907.1 GCA_028818995.1 Candidatus Poribacteria bacterium
CTGGGCAAAAACTAAACATAACAAATCCGTAGTATTTACGCAGAAAATTCCTGATATGTGGTCTTTTCAGGTGCCTTCTTTCATTGAAATAACTCAAAAAGCGGTCATGCAATGTCATTTGCTCCGCTTTCCCAACATAGGTCACCAAATAGAGTAACGGGTGCTGAGCCACACGCGGATCTATAGCGAAAGTATACACTCCATGTTGGTCATTCGGGATAACATCCGCGTAATTTCTCCGGAAAGGAACGGAATTCCAATTCCATGCGTGGTTTGGAGGTGTTTTAAATTCAGACCACAACTGAGGCCACATAACTATGCGAGTCGAAGCGTGGGCTCGCATAGCATCAACTCGCTGGTCAAAAACTTCCTCGTCAAAGCCATAAAATTCAGTTTCGTTCATTGTTTTACAAAAAGCACATTAGACAGCCTTGGTCTTCTTCATCCTCAGATTCATATCCAGCCAACACTGACACCAGTGGTCTGTTCTTTCGTTTGGTCTTCAGACGATCTTGTGTTTTTTTCCAGTTAGCAATAATTTCCGCTATCCGTTCTGGCTGCTCAAGTTCTTCAAGGGATTCGTCCTGATTCCAGTAAAAGACATTCCCGTTGATTTTGTTAGGTTTCTCGTAGGTCTTTGCCTCTTCGTACAATTCAGGGTACTTTTGTTTTAACCTGACCCACTCAATTTTCTGTTGATAAAAACAGAAAAAGCAACCTGAATGTGTCCGACCCCATTCCGTGTATGGAGGCATTCCCAATCCGGATTCCTCTAAAATCCGAATTACATCTTCGTAAACAATTCCATCCTCTTGGAATGGATAGACTACTTTAATATTCGGTTTGTGGCTGATATACCCCGTGCGATCTTCGTCTGCTCGAAGTCCGACATAGTTAATAACCGGATCGTCGCCGATATATTCCTCAAACGGTTTAAGTTTTAGCATTCTGGTACACCAACGGCGGTGATTTGAAGGAAGCATCCCACCGTATACTCTGAGCATCTTGTCAAAGCTGGTATGTTTGGTTGTTCGTTTAATGGGTGCCCCAAGGTATGCTTCTAAAAGTTTAAGATATTCAATTGTATCAGGTAACTCTTTATCGGTGTCATGAAAAATGTATTCCATATCGGGAACACAGCGGTAGTCACGCAGATAGATGGCTAGTGCGGTACTGTCCTTCCCACCTGAGAGGCTGAGAATATGGCGGACTTTTTGAGTCATCGTTTTAACCCTCCTGTTAGTCAATCAGCACTTTGCTCAATTTCCTCACAGTTCTCATCGAGTTCATTCCAAACTGCGTGAGCAACAGCTGCCAAACCCAACTGTCCATGTTTTGCCAACAAATTTTGAATCTGTTTCTGAATATCCACCAATTTTTCCACTTCTTCAGGACGCGGATACACGATTTCGACTCGTTCACTTCCATCAGTATGCGTAATTGAGAGTCGAACTCCCTTGCTCCCTTCAGGAATACCATTTGCTCCAGAATAGATACTCTCAATGTGTTTAAATCGAGAGGCAAGTACCTCCAATTCATGTCGGAATATCTGTTCATCCGAATCAACCCAATAGGATGGAGGTTTTGAAACAATGAAACTCGCAACTGACTCAATCCACTTTTTCTCGGAGAGCCTGTCGTCACTTAAACGGACACACAAAGCTTTGAGTTGAGATTCACTGACACTGACCCGTAAAACTTCGGCACGTTTCTCAAGCAGGTTTCTTCCCTGTGAACTGCTATCTACATTAAAAACCTCAAAAATGACGGATTTTAGACGTTCAAGCAACTCAGTGTAGGCATCCTTCAATTCCCCCAGATATACTTTCAGTTTCTCTGCGAAATCTTGTACTCGATTATCTTCGATGGATTCAGTTAAATCAAATGAAAAGGACCCACAAGCAATCGGTAGATCACGGAAAAGAAGTGGCGCGGGTTCCTTTGCTGACATGAGTAGATCACGAACAGCAATTGCTTCTTGACACAGTTTCTTCGTGTTATGAACATATTCAGGAAGTTGTACGACAAAGTTACACAGCGGTTGGACAACATCAAGAATCCGTGAATTTTGCCCATCGGATGTTTGCTGAATACCGAGGACATTAATCAGTTGATCGAAAACCGAAGCACGAATACCTTCAATTGCACTATGCTGAATTTCAAAGTACTCGCGTGCCTTAGTCAAGCGGTAAAAGTCATCTCCTCTTACCTCGCGCAAAAAGGAACCATCTTCAAAAATTGCAATGTCTTGTCGATGTGCTACAAAGTAAATCGCCAATAATAGCGGGATCAAGCCTTCTCGAATTCCAAATGGACGTTTTCTAAGATCTGCAAACAGTTTAGTTACTGGAACTTTGTTATCTACCCCAGACTTTAAGAGCACCTCAATCCGTTTCAGTGCTGGTAAAACATTGCATGGGTCGTCATCAGGTGGTGGTTCTTGGATGTACCAAGTCTTTTCTCCTTGAGCATGGATGTTTCCTTGCTTCAAAATCGAAAGGTACATTGACATCTCAGGCGGTCGTTGATTCGCTGACATCCCTAAATTCTGTTCAGACTCGTTTTCTAATATTTTCCGAATTAAACGCATTCGAGCCCCTGAAGCAGCGGAACTCAATCTTTGTCTATTGATAAGTTCATTTTGAACTTTTGGGGACTGATGAAAAACTTTGTCACAAATGTCAGAAAGGTACTTTAAAAGTTGTTTACCTGTAGAAATGGGTAGAGACTTCCCTTCGGAAAACCAATCAAGTCTCATTTTCCCAGAGTGGTTCCGTAGGTCGATCAAACCTGAGATTCGATTTCTAAGACGGATATAGGCGGCATCTCGCTGACGCGATACTTCCTGGCGAGCATAAGCGTCTGTATTGAGTTCCAATGTGTTTTTTCCAACCCATTCCCAGCACAGGAAATCCCGGAGATAACCGACAACCCCCTCCAGTGGGGGTGGAATAGCAAT
>JAPPMR010000394.1 GCA_028818995.1 Candidatus Poribacteria bacterium
CCTCAGGAAACCGCGACACTACTCGGAGGTGCGGAATTGGTGAGGCAGTTTGAAGAGAAAAATCTTGAAAAATCGCTACACTTTGTCTATCGTTTCTGCTTCGGTGTGCGTTTACCTGACGGAAAATGGGTTGAACTTGTCCCGAATACATGGACACCCCCCTATAATCGTAAAAAAGCCTTTCGTGTCACGGGGGACGTGAAAGAATTTAATGTCCATCTCTACTGCGGTTTATCTATGACACCTAACAGCGATGTCCATCATCTTGCGACACTTGAGGTTGTCCCGCCAGAGACTAAAAAATATACATTGAACAGTCCAATGGAATTTATACTTTTTGTTACCTTGAATGATGCCGCACATGGCACATTTACTTTACATCCTCCGAATCCACAAAGGACGCAATCGGTTGAATTTACCGTACCGGTTTTAATGGATTAATGTACGAGGTGAATAATGAAAATACATCAATCCAGATATATTTTATTTTTATTAGCACTAATACTTATTGGGGTAAGCATGCTTGTGTATTCACAGGATACCCCGGAACAACCAAATGACGAACCGAACCCAGTTGAGCAAACTGCTGAGATACCTAACCCTGATGCTGCTGAACAACCAAATGACGAACCGAACCCAGTTGAGCAAACTGCTGAGATACTTAACTCTTTAGAAACTCGGGTTGCCGCTCTGGAAAAAACGCTTATAGATTTGCAGCATAGTCCCAATACTTTATTAGACTCATCTAAAAAGCAAACTCAAAGATACGATATAATCTTTATAATCTTCGGTGCGATCATTGTTCTGGGGTTCGTCCTTGTCATTTTTTTTATCATACGGATAGCAGGGAAGTTACGCGGGGAATTAGACACAAGCGAACAACTGTTACAAAATAGGTTTAACAATAGTGAACAACGTTGGGAGGGAGAATTAAAACATATTCGCCAATGCGGCAAAGACGACACTCAGAAATTAGAGGAAATAGTATCTAACTATTCCACAATTCATAATGAACAGAACGAGTTCCAAAACACTTTGTCTAAACTCGGAAACCGTTTAGATGGTTTTGAACTTACACTGGCAAATTTGGATTTAGAAAAAGTGCCAGACAAAACTGTTGGTAAACAACCACAATTGGAACAGATTATCCAAGAAGCGCGAGCCCAAGTAGAATCATTAGCACAGGCTTACGAAAATGGAGAACCGATTGATTGGGTTGATATTGAAAATCCAACACCGAGTCAAACTACATTGAAGATATTGAATTGGATGGCGCGCTCAGTAGAGGATTGGAAAGATGACTTAGAACAATCTGGTCCAGTGAACCCAGACTTCATTCAAACACTTGGATATGCAAATCAGGTCATTAAAGACAAACTGAAAGAGATTCGTGGACCCGCACCACTTGTGCCAGAGCCTCCTGAATTGGAAACTGATGCCAATACAGATGCTGCGTATAGCGAATTCCAAAATGAGTGCACCGCTTATGTGTCGCGTTATGAAGGGTTCCTTATCGGATATCAACTCGGATGTACAATAAACGAGACAGAGTATAACCAGTTCATACCGCAATTTATCAAAGACAGACTATTTAATAGTATAGCAAGATTTATCAAGTTTGACCAAGTGCCTGACCAATTGGATGAATATTTGCAACTTGTTGGCTATGAAGTCGTTCCCATTGAGATAGGCAAAACGCAAGCGGACGCACGTGTACATGATATTCAAAGCTCACAGCAGACCAATGACGCGCCAGGGACTGTTATTGAGGTCGTTTTACCTGGATTGCAGCGAATAGATGACGGCGAAATCATACAGAAACCAATTGTGATTCGTGGAGAGTAAGTAGGTGAGATAGCAAAATGCAAGAAGTGACATCAATTGGAAATGTTTCTATCTCCGCTGGATGGGAAAACAACTGTCCTGTTTTACTCTTAAAAAATCACGGTCAAAAAGGGGAAATGATTGAATTGCTCTGTTTGGAATCTGGAAAGAATTCTTCAACATCATGGAAAAAACTTCACTTACCGTTTGGCAGTCAACTGAAAGTAGAATTACCTAAATACTTTAAGCGTTGGGAAAAATTTGGTTTTCTTATCGGGGAAGAACGCTTGTTAGCACCTGTATCAGCCTTACAAGACATCCTGCCCAAGGCTAAGGGATTTGTAGAAGTTAAGCCTTCACAACCTGAAACCGAACCTTTAATGTCTGAACCAGAACGGGCAGAAGAAGCCGAATATTTAACAAACAAGGTCCAAAAACCATACATTGAATCGGCTCATGTGTCTGAGTTCCCTTCAATTAATTATAAACAAGAAGCAAAAGCAACTGTTCAACAGACAAATGAACGAGTCAGTGAATTGGCACATGCCTACAAAGATGGCGAAGCAATTGATTTTGTTAACATAGAAAATCCCACACTAAGTCAGAACATTTTGCTGATCTTGAATTGGGTTGCAAGTACTATCAGAGAGTGGAAAATCGAATTAGAACAGTCCGGTGAAACTGATCGAAGTCTCATCGAAACTCTGACCTATAGCGAACAAGACCTTCAAGAAAAACTGAAGGCAATTCGCGGTGAGCAAACGCCACTACCAGATTCGCTTGAATTGGAAACTAATATAGCCTCAGATACTGAGTTAAATGAAATTCGGAAAGTATGTTCCTATCATGTCGCGTGGTTTGAAGGTAGGCTTTTTGGCTATGAAGAGCGATCTGAGATAAAAAATATAGAAGAATACAATCAATTCATTCCGCAATTTATAAAAGATCGGCTCTTCAACGGTGTTTCCAGATTTGTTCCATTTGACCAACTCCCTGAACAATTAGAGCAATACCTACAACTCGTGGGTTATGAAATCGTCCCGATTGAGCTAGGCAAAACACAAGCAGATGCGCGTGTGCATGACGTTCAAGGTTCACGGCAGACTAATGGAGAATGTGGAACTGTTGTTGAGG
>JAPPMR010000340.1:0-288 GCA_028818995.1 Candidatus Poribacteria bacterium
TGAAATCCCTCCAACAAGAGAAAAAGAGTATTCAGACCAAAAACTTTACACACCCGTCTATCGGGTTTCACTTGACAAGTCGTATTCAGTTTGATAGATTCTATCACAGAGAATTTCAAAATCTACCAATCGTACTTGACATAGGATTTCTACCGTTAAGAAATAGGAGAACTGATACCTTGAAAATAACAGATGTCAAAACTATTCTGACTGCCCCTGATGGAATTCGGCTTGTCGTTGTAAAAGTTGAAACGAGTGAACCCGATTTATACGGTGTAGGTTGTGCGA
>JAPPMR010000340.1:298-2956 GCA_028818995.1 Candidatus Poribacteria bacterium
CGACGTTTACACAACGCCCGCTTGCTGTTGCGACCGCTGTTGATGAATACCAAAACCTTTTCTAATTGGAAAAGATCCTACCAACATAGAGGATATTTTCCAGACAAGTTTTGTCAGTTCGTATTGGCGAAATGGACCGGTGCTGAATAACGCGCTTAGCGGTGTGGATATTGCGCTGTGGGACATTATGGGCAAACGTGCTAATATGCCTGTCTATCAACTACTCGGTGGTAAATGTCGTGAGGCAGCAACGCTTTACGGACACGCAGGTGGTGGAACATTTGAAGAGGTGGAAAACAGCGTCCGTCGATATATGGAACAAGGGTATCGTTATGTGCGCGCACAAGTTACAATTCCCGGATACTCTACTTACGGTGCAGGCGGTGGGAAACGGAGTTCTCCGGCTTTTGAACCAACACCTTATGTCAATACAGTCATCAAACTTTTTGACCATCTACGCACAAAGTTAGGTGATGAGGTTGAACTTCTGCACGATGTACATGAACGGATACCACCGATCCAAGCGATTAATCTTGCTAAAGGACTGGAACCGTATAATCTATTTTTCCTTGAAGACCCGTTTGCACCGGAAGACGTTGACTATTTCCAACTGATGCGTCAACAGACAAGCATCCCAATTGCGATGGGAGAATTGTTTAACAACCCGAATGAATATGTGCATCTCATTAAAGACCGTCTTATTGATTTTATTCGGGTGCATATTTCGCAGATTGGTGGTATTAGTCCTGCTCGGAAACTCGCTGCTTTCTGCGAATTTTTCGGTGTACGCACAGCATGGCACGGACCGGGTGATGTTTCTCCTGTTGGACATGCTGCCAACGTCGCTTTAGATTTAGCATGTTATAACTTCGGGATTCAAGAACAGCATGTATTTGGTGAAAACACAAAAGAGGTTTTCCCAGGTTGCCCAGAAATTCGGGACGGTTGTTTTTGGGCAAATGAAGCACCCGGACTCGGTATTGATGTCAACGAAGAACTTGCGGCACAATTCCCATTCCCAGAACACCCACTCAACGGTGGTTGGGCACCAGTGCGCCGAATGGACGGTACAGTTATTCGTCCTTAGATTTACGGTATTATGAAATGCTTCACTTATGTTGCTTCAATGCTATTGGTAAGTCTCACACACGCGGAGATACAATTTACGCGGGTAACTGAGGAAGCGGGTATCCAATTCCGTCATTTTAATGGTGCAACTGGAGAAAAACATCTCGTTGAAACAATGGGTGGCGGTGCCGCTTTCTTTGATTACAACAACGACGATAACATAGATATATATCTGGTTAATGGTGCACCTCTCACTGAAAAAATGCCAGATATCCTTCCTGCAAATCAACTTTATCGAAATAATGGTGATGGCACTTTCACTGACGTGACGCTACAAGCAGGCGTTGGTGATACCGGTTATGGTATCGGTTGTTGTGTAGCAGATTACGATAACGATGGCAACCGTGATCTCTTTGTCACCAATTTCGGGCAAAATGTGCTTTACCGAAATAATGGTGATGGCACTTTTACTGATGTATCACGCCATGCAGGGATTACGAGCGAAAAACACTTTTCTGCTGGTTGTGCCTTTGCAGATTACGACAACGATGGGTGGCTTGATCTGGCTGTTGTGAACTATGTGTTGCTTGATCTGAAAAACGCACCAGATTGTTCTCAAGGTAGAATCTCAGCATATTGTCGTCCGGAAGATTTTGCTCCTGCTCCAGATGTCCTTTACCGCAATAACGGTGACGGCACTTTCACCGATGTAACAAAGGACGTTGGTCTTACCTCACTCGGCAGAGGACTCGGTGTTGTTTGGACAGATGTTGATAATGATGGCTGGCTTGACCTTTACATCGCAAATGACCGAGACGCTAACTTTTTATATCATAACAATGGTAATGGCACATTCACTGAATCAGGTGAATTGCATGGAATTGCCCGCAACGAACACGGCGATGCCGAAAGCAGTATGGGTATTGATACTGCGGATTACGATAACGATGGTGATCTTGATGTAATTCTCACGCATTACCAAACCGAAACGAACACGCTTTATCAGAATGATGGAAAAGGTGTTTTTTGGGATGTTACTGCACAAAGTCGTTTAGGTGAACCGACGCTATTACCGCTTGCATGGGGCACAGGTTTTGCTGATTTTGACAATGATGGGTGGCTTGACCTCTTTTTCGCAAATGGACACCTCCATGACAATATTGAGGAATTGGAGGAGGTAGGGGTTTATAAACAACGTAATCAGCTTTTCTACAATCAAGGAAATAAAATATACACGGATATTTCGAATAAGTGTGGGGATGGGTTGTTAATCCAGAAATCCAGTCGAGGCTCCGTTTTTGGAGACTACGACAATGACGGTGATTTGGACATCCTTGTCATGAACATCGCGGATACACCGGATCTGCTGCGGAACGATACGCCGCCAGTTCACCGTTGGTTGAACATTAAACTTATCGGTAAAAAATCGAATCGGAATGGAGTAGGCGCGAAGGTAACGCTTCATATTGGAAATACACGGTTACTCCGCGAGGTGAGGAGTGGTGGTAGTTATCTTTCCCAGAACCCGTTTCGACTTCAGGTTGGATTAGGGACAGTGGAAAAGGTTGAACGATTAGTTGTTCAGTGGCA
>JAPPMR010000475.1 GCA_028818995.1 Candidatus Poribacteria bacterium
GATATGTGGTTGTCAAGAGGTGTGTTTAAGTAGATTTTTTAATCTAAAGGTAGGAATGGTCAAGGTGTGATTTTGACACGGGTTTGTCTATTATGCCAAAAGGTATTTGAATTAGAATGGTTGATGATAAGCATTCCATTTCTCACCGTATTTCGCAATGAATTCATCATAATCTGGGTAGTATTTCAACATTTGGTGTCCACCTCCACGTTTTTTAGAATGACAACCAATACAGAGTGCTGTTAAGTCATCAGGATCGTTATAGCGTGTGCCCCACTTATGATGCGCGTGGAGTAGATGTTGATGGGATTCAAGATTAATATTGCATTTCTGACATGTCCAATTGGCACTTTCGCGACAAGTTAGTGACCGTTCTTTCCAATTTTCTGATGAGTAAGAGAAAGGTTCAAACCAATCCTCTAAAGGAAATTTCTCCGGATCTGGATCAAATACATTCCACTTATCTGGTGATCTTAATTCGTACAGGCATAATTTACAAAGTACCAATTTTTCAAGACTTAATTCGCCGTTTGTGGAAAGTTTTAATAAAAAATTTCCGTCCATCCGTGTAGAGGCAGTATACCTATAGTACTCATCATTTATTTTCATTTCTTTTATTTTTTCACAATGTCGAATGTGGTACTTTGGAAGTTCGCGGTATTTATGAAAATCTTTTGGTTCCCTAAGATATAGGACAACTTTTCGATTTTGAACGATAGGAATCTCATCCTCTATTTTAAAATTTTCTTGAGTTACATCTACTCCTACGACTCTTAGCCGCATATCTATTTCAGGTTCAGTCTGAGCATCCATTTTCTCTTTTAGTTCATCTAATTCTGGAAAATCTGTTGGTAAGTTCAATTTATTTCACCTTCCTTATCAAATTCTTCCATCAATTCTTTAATTTCGTCAATAAGTTTTTCAGATTTAGTAACAACCCGGAACTCAACGCGACGAGATTCTTCTTTGTTTTCCTTTCCATCTGAATTAGGAATGGGTTTACTTGAGGACAATCCATTGGCTGTTAAATTTTTCTTAATCCATTTTTTGTTCTGAGTCATTTCAGGACGGTTGATTCTGAGCACATATTGAAGTACATTTCGGGCACGATTCTGCGATAACTCCATATTTTCTAAATAGGCTGCATCTTCTTCTGAATAATCTTTTTCTAACTTAGATTCACCCATCCACTCACTGGAGGTATGCCCTTCAATGCGAATTTCATCAATTTCGTCTCGATACTTAGGTTTGGTTAGGATAGCAATGTACCGAGGGAAGAATTTGGATAAGACGCTTTTAAAGGGTTCTGGAACGTTGGCTTCTCCTGGTGGAAACGGCTTTTTAAAACGAATAGACAAGGTTTCCATATCCAGATATCCTTTCCATTTCTCTTTAGCCAAGTCTGCTTCAAATTCATCTTGCAAATCTTTAGCTAAGTGCTCCTGCAGGTTTCTGTATGCATCAACCAGTTTTTCAATCTTATCTCGAAGTGCAGTAATTCGTTCTGTTTTGCGATTAGCGTTGACCATATAACTAATGGCAATAAAGAGAAAGATCACCATTAGTCCTGCCATCACATCTGAGATAGAAACCCAATGCTCTTCGGTTTCTTGTCCCCGAACATTAAAAAATTTTTCTATCATATCAATTTCTCGGATTTCTCGGTAAAACACCTTCTGCTATCATAATAACTTCGCGAAGTCTCTCAGTTAGTGGCGTGTAGTCCTCAACAAACTTTTCAGATAGTGCCCCAAGTTTTCCTGCTAAGGTATTTAAGGATTCCGTCAGTTGTTGATCTAGGGTTTCTTGCATAGAAACGAGATTGCCTTGCATAGAAACATAACCTTGTTGTAGATTATTTATAGTTGTTGAAACAGTCTCTGTTACCTGTTCAATTTGTTCTGTAAAATTATCAAGACCATTTATAATGTTCTGCAATTGCTCGGATTGCCCTTGAAATGCCTCATGTTGTGCTGCCATGCTTGTCTGTGAGTTAGTAATCGCTTCCTGAACCGTAGAGGAAAACCCATTTGTGAGTTCATTCAAGCGTTCTTCAATGAGAGGGAAAGCATCGTTTGCATCCTGACGCAAGGTGCTAAACGCCTCTAATTGATCATTCATAGTATGCAGAATAGGTTCTAATTTTTCAGCACAAGACACAATACTATCACTCCGTTCTACAATTGCACTTGACGAATTCGCGATATTCTCTAACGCGTTCTGAGATTTTTCAATACCTTCAAGTGCTAACAGAAATTCATCCGTAAGTTCATTCATTTGTTCACGGTATTGTTGCTGCCATTCCACAGTCTTACCTACAGCCTCGTTTAACTGTTTAAAGTTATCGCCGAATTGTGCGGTGATTTTCGTGTTAAATTCCTCAATAACGCTACTAAGCGCTGAAATCAATTCGTTAGTGGCAAGTTTAGTAATGCTTTCAGCGACGTTGTTTGAAAATGTCTCAAATTCCGTTCTTAACTTATTGTGTTCATCAGAAAAAGTTGTTGTCAACGTTTCTAATTTAGTAAGAACACCAGTTTCACTGTCAGTGAAAGAATCTTGAATTGCCGTTAGTGCGGGCATAGTAGCGTTTAGCAACGCATCATGTTTTTCAGATACAGTTGTTGTCAACGTCTCTACTTTAGTGAGAACTCCAGTTTCACTGTCAGTGAAAGAATCTTGAATTGCCGTTAGTGCGGGCATAGTAGCGTTTAGCAACGCATCATGTTTTTCAGATACAGTTGTCGTTAATTCTTCTAATTTAGTAAGAACACCAATTTGCTCATCCATAAGAGAAGTTTGGATAGGTGTTAATGCGTCTTTAACTCCGTTTAGCAACTCGTCTTGTTTTTCAGATACAGCTTCTGTCAACGTCTCCAATATTGCAACGGTAGCATATTGTCCTTCGATAAGTATAGTTTGAATATCGATGACTCAGGTTGTAGATCCGTATAA
>JAPPMR010000325.1 GCA_028818995.1 Candidatus Poribacteria bacterium
ACTGAAAATGCACCACGATTCCATCCGCAACCAGCGTTACATGCGCCTGAAGAACAACTCCTACCGGAAAAAAATCGCGAACTAAACCCAAACACCCCCGACATTAGTGTAGATTGCTATATTCCACGTCTGGAGTTGCACACGGTATTAGCGCGATTGCTGAAGTTTTTCGCTCCTTCCCCAGCAATTGATTGAGTATAGACAAACACGTAATAACCTACTTACACGCAGCTAAAGTTTACCAACGGAGGATTGGATGAGACAGGAAAAATCTGTTTTAAGCAATAGATTACAACAGGAATTTAACAAACGTTTTGGTCATCCACCAGATTTCATCGTATCTGCACCAGGCAGGGTTAACCTTATCGGCGAGCATACAGATTACAACGACGGTTTTGTTTTTCCTGTCGCTATTGACAAATATCTCTACATTGCCGCCAGCAAACGTTCTGACTGCCAAGTACATCTCCACGCTTTTGATATGGATGAGACATGCACCTTCAGTCTGGAAGCAATTGAGGACGCAAAAACGCCACCATGGGGTAATTATCTAAGGGGTGTTGCACACTTATTACAAGAACAAGTTCTACGAGAGATTGAACACACATTAAATGGCATGTCTGCCGTAATTGCTGGAAATGTCCCGATTAGTGCTGGACTAAGCTCTTCTGCTGCGCTTGAAGTTGCATCAGCACTCGCTTTTTTAGGGGCATGTGGTTTAGAAGTAGCAGAAACAAGTATGAATTCAGATAGTGAGATTGAATTGATTGAAATTCCTCCAATGAAATTGGCTGCGTTATGTCAGCGCGCAGAAAATGAATTTGCGGGTGTGAACTGTGGCATCATGGACCAATCTATCTCGTTATTAGGAAAAGCAGACCACGCGCTGTTTTTAGACTGTCGTTCGCTTGAATACAAGCAGATACCACTCAACTTAACGGATATTCTCATCGTAATATGTAATACCAACGTCAAACGTGAACTTGCTTCATCAGAGTATAATAAGCGTCGTGCTGAATGTGAAAAAGGCGTTGAAATTCTGCAGCGATGGATGCCTTCTATCACGTCGCTTCGCGATGTCACATTGGCAGATTTCAAAAAATATGAAGCAGAACTACCCCAGATTACACAAAAAAGGTGTAGGTATGTTGTTGAAGAAAACATGCGAGTGCAGAATGCTGTAGATGCCCTCATAGCGAAAAATATAAACACCTTTGGCAAACTCATGAATGCTTCGCACATAGGGCTACGTGACGCTTATGAAGTCAGTTGTGATGAGTTAAATATACTCGTGGATATTGCACAAAGTATTGATGGTGTTATCGGCGCAAGGATGACAGGGGCAGGTTTTGGCGGATGTACAGTGAATTTGGTCTACCAAGATACCGTAGAGGAATTTCAGGATCGGGTAATGAAAGAATATACGCAACGTACCGGTATTGAACCTGACATCTATATATGCAACGTTGGTGATGGCGCACGTATCAAATGGAGTACGCATAACGAGTTGTGCTAAATAACTCTTGACAAAATATTATTTCACATAAGCAGAATGTTTTGTCCATGTTCCTATTGTTGATATGCTCTTTAGTCCCGTAGGGACGATATGTTTATAGAAAAATAAAATAAACGCCCTCTTTAGTCCCGTATGAAGATTAATTTTTTAATTGGGTAATTTTTCATTATGCATATTCGGAACATTTTAAGTGATCTTCAGTCCCGTAGGGACGATATGTTTATAGCAGCGCGGACGACCTCATCTCCTTAGTCCCGTAGGGACGATATGTTTATATGACAACACCTAATATTTGTGAAAATAACGAAAATAATTAGTTAACTGGCACAAGTCGTACCCATAGTTAGGAGATTATCGGCAGTCAGCAATCTGCGATTTCCGAAAGCCGATAGCCGAATACTGACAGCCATTTGAAAATGAAATACAGCATAGGAATTGATCTTGGTGGAACTGACATTAAAGCAGGGTTGTTGGCGGCAGATGGTAAACTTTCGTGCCGTATGGTCGTTCCTACTCGTGTAGATGAAGGTGCAAAAGCAATAGCAGCACGTATTGCCCAGACAATCTACCAAGTTATTGAAGTAGCAGAAAAGGACGAAAAAAAAGAAATTGTCGGTATCGGTTTAGGCGCACCAGGACTCATCATTGCCGACAGCGGTATTATCCACTTTTCACCGAACTTCCCGGGTTGGAGCGACATTCCGCTACTGGATTATGTCACTGCTGAACTTGATGATTTAGACCTACCGCTCTATATTGACAACGATGTTAATGTAATGGTATTAGGCGAACTGCACCGCGGTGCAGGTATTGGGTACGAAAATGTCGTGGCACTTACCCTCGGCACGGGAGTCGGTGGAGGCGTTGTAATAGATAGAAAAGTCTATCATGGCAGTTGGAATACAGCAGGTGAATTAGGGCATACAGTGGTGCAACCGAACGGTCGCAAGTGTGGATGTGGGAATCATGGTTGTCTTGAGGCTTACGCGGGTGCAAGACATATTGTAGAGCGAGCACAACAGCAAATTGCAAAAGGTAGAAAAACTTGTTTGGACCCTGAAGCGTTGACTCCGAAGCAAATTGCAGAAGCAGCAACTGCAGGTGATAAACTTGCACTTGATATTTTTTCAGAAACAGGAAAATACATCGGAATAGCGTTGACATCTATAGCGCATATCCTTAACCCGCAAATAGCAATTATCGGTGGTGGAATTGCGGCAGCAGGAGAAAACTTACTCTTTCAACATATTCGTGAGGAATTCAAGAAACGAGCAATGGACATCCCTGGCGGCATGGAGATTGTTCCCGCGAAATTGGGAAACGACGCGGGACTCGTCGGGGCAGCAATGCTGGCATACAATAACTAAAAAACGATAGAAAAGGGAGCACGTTTAAATGAGATTTTTCGGTGATTCAACAAATACCACTCAGAAT
>JAPPMR010000282.1 GCA_028818995.1 Candidatus Poribacteria bacterium
TATCAGAGATCTTTCGCTCAAGACTGACAGTTTACCAGACAAAACATTTCTATGAAACCTTTACATAAGATATGAATAAATTATACTAATAAAAACTGGGGGTAAATCAGCCTCCATTTTACGTTGACACAACCCCCATTATATTGTAAAATAAAAACAAAAATCACAGCGGCGGTGCCATCATGCCCGTCCGCAAGGAGACAACATGAAACCATTAAAAACCTTTTGGCAGACAGCGATACCATTGTTCCTAATTATCTTTTTTGTCCTGCCAGTGTCTGCTGAGGAACAACCCGAAGAAGAGACAGCACCCCCAGTTAAAAAATACGTAGAATTCACACTAAGCGGCACCTACACCGATATAAAAGAGATTAGTTTTTTCGGCACTTCTTCAACGAAGACTCTGCGCGGACTCCTCCAGAAACTGGACGCGCTCAAAAATGACGATGAAGTCGCTGGCGTTATCTTTAAAATCGGGAATATCGGCATAGGATGGGCAAACCTGCAGGAACTCCGAAATAAGTTAGGCGAATTCCAAGACGCTGAAAAAAAGATGATCGCTTATCTTGAAAGCGGTGGCAATGCCCAATATCTCCTTGCTACTGCGATGGACAAAATTGTTCTAATTCCCACTGGAAACCTCAATCTAATCGGTTTGCGCTCAGAGATTCTTTTCTATAAAGGTCTTCTGGAAAAACTGGACGTTGAGGCAGATATGCTCGCCATGGGGGAATTCAAATCTGGTATTGAACCCTTCACGCGCGACGGCATGTCCGATGCCTTTCGAGAATCCATGACCGGTTTGCTTGATGACCTGTATACGCAAATGTTGGAAAAGATTGCCGATGGTAGAGATGGGATTACCCCAGAAATTGCAGCCGAGTTGATAGACCGGGGACCCTTCACGGCGAAGGAAGCACAGGAAGCAAAACTCGTTGACACGCTGCAATACTACGACGAACTGTTAAATGCAATCAATGAAACGCCAGACACAGAGGTTGCTAAACAGGACGATAAAAAGAAGCGAAAAGTGCCGGATATGAATAGTTTCATGGGAATGATGGAGTTGTTCAAAATTTTGAGTCCGCCGCAGCGTGCAAGGGCACGCCCTGCAGAAAATCAACTTGCGCTTATCTATGCAAGCGGTCCAATCTTACCCGATTTTGGCTCGCCTTTTCCCACAATGTCTATGATTACGCCGAAGACGTTAAGAAAGGCTTTTGAAAAAGCGCGCTCCGACAATGCTATTAAGGCAGTCGTGTTACGCGTGGATAGTCCGGGTGGTTCTGCAATCGCGTCTGATCTGATTTGGCGTGAGGTGGTGCGAACACAACGCGAAAAACCTGTTATCGTATCTATGGCAAATTACGCCGCTTCTGGCGGTTATTACATTGCGATGGCAGCAGGAACAATTGTCGCACAACCCGGCACACTTACAGGTTCAATCGGTGTCTTCGGCGGTAAACTCAACCTCAAAGGACTCTATAACAAAGTCGGTTTAACAAAAGAGATTATCACACACGGACAAAACGCAACGCTCTATTCAGATTACGGCAGTTTTACGGAAACAGAACGCGAACGCGTTGAAAAGATGATGAAGACTATCTATGAAGATTTCGTCACGAAAGCAGCTGACGGTAGGCAAACGACTTTTGACGAAATTGATGCAGTCGCACAAGGGCGAGTCTGGACAGGAAAACAGGCAAAAGAACTCGGTCTCGTTGACGAACTCGGTGGACTTGAAACTGCCCTGGCTATCGCGAAAAAAGATGTGGGACTCACCGATGAAGATAGGGTTGACATCATCGTCCTGCCAGAGCAAAAACCCTTTTTTGAACAATTCTTAGAAAGCATGCTTGAAGAGGAAGCGGGCATTTCAACGCCATTGCCTTTACAATTAGCACAGCAGCATCCAGCAATCTCTAAGCTAAACGCACAATGGCATAAGATAATCACATGGTTAACCCTATTTGAAAACGAGCGAGTGGTCACTGCCTTACCTTTTGATATTTTAATTCGGTGATTTTATGAATACCAATGACTTTCACGTTGATGTAACTGACGAACAGGTTACCTTTTTTCAAGAGAACGGATATCTGAGCATTCCGCGCATCACAACAGATGACGAGATTGAATGGCTCAAAGGCATTTACGATGAACTCTTCACTGAACGCACAGGTGAGGAACAGGGACGCTATTTTGATTTGGCGGGTCCCCGCGCACATACTGGACAAGAAACATTGCCACAAGTCTTAGGTCCAGAAGCACAGTTCCCCGAACTCCGCGAATCTATCTATTTCCAAAACGCACAGCGACTCGCTGCAAGATTGCTGAGTGTTGAAAGAGAAAAAGTCGGTGGTGGCGGACACATGATTTTGAAACCAGCACACTACGGCAACGAAACACCGTGGCATCAGGATGAGGCATACTGGAATCCCGAAGTCTTGCCGCATAGCTTGAGCGTCTGGCTTCCGCTTGACAAAGCCACGCTTGAAAGTGGATGCCTCCAATTTATACCGAAATCTCATAAAGGGGAGGTACGGTGGCATCGGCATATCAACAACGACCCGCTTGTGCATGGCTTGGTAACCGATGATGTTGATCCATCAGAAGCGGTTGCATGTCCGATACCCGCAGGCGGTGCTACATTCCATCACTGTCGGACTTTACACTATTCCGCGCCGAACAGCACTGCGCAAACGCGTAGAGCATACATCCTTGTTTTTAGCGGTCCACCACAAAAATTGGACAAACCCGCAGACCGTCCGTGGATAAAAGAGGAACAGGAGGCACTCGCAAAACTCAAATCCTTAGCAGCAGATAGGCAATAGTATTCTGTAGGAGCGATCTCCGAATCGCGACCTTACCCGATTTTCTTCTTGTAGGAGCGATCTCCGAATCGCGACCTTACCCGATTTTCTTCTTGTAGGAGCGATCTCCGAATCGCGAC
>JAPPMR010000126.1 GCA_028818995.1 Candidatus Poribacteria bacterium
GGCAGCTCCTCATAGCACAAGAATACCCCGATAAGTATCTCGACTATATTCTGTGTCGCGGCAAAAAACTGGACAAGAGTTGGGAGGACTGTGCCGAGAAATACGGTATTGATGTTGAGAGGATCCAAGCGTTGTTTGACGCACCTGAGGCGGAACAACTTTTCCGAGAAAACATTAAGCGCGCCGCGGAACTCGGCATTAGAGCGTCACCGACAATTTTCGTTGATGGGCATAAATTCCGTGCCAATCAGTTGTTACGGGCAAGTGGCACACCGTGCCAATAAAGTTCACAAACAGACACATTTTTTAGAAAGGGGAAAAACTATGAGTTGGAAAATGGGAATTGTGAAGCCTATTCCAGAGCCCAAACCAATACCTGGACCGTCAGAAAACCCGAAGCCAGAGCCGCTTTAGGAATGCCTCGTATGGCGCGGCGGAAGGATTTATCCTTCTGCCGCAAAATTGAAAGGTGTATACAGCGGAGCGATATTGCTTCGCAGTGAGAATAGCAAAGCATTGCGAAAATCAAGGATATGATATGCAAGCAATTATTTTATGCGGCGGCAGTGCGACACGCTTAGGCGCAGCCGCGAAACATACTCCCAAACTCCTCATGAAAGTCAAAGGTCGTTCTATTCTACAATGGCAGTGTGAATTCCTGAAGGATGTTGGAGTCCAAGAGCTTATCCTCGCGACTGGACACCTCCACGATGTACTTAAAAATAGTATTGGGGAGTTTTACAATGGTATTTCCATCCGTTATTGTAGAGAAAATAAAAAACTCGACACCGGGGGTGCCATCAAAAACGCAATGCAGTACATACAGAGTTCCCCGTTTTTTGTGCTCAACGGGGATATCCTGTGGCGGGATTTCTCCCTCAATGAAATGGTATCTACATTTCGAGCGGACATGGCGGGTTTACTGCTATCTGTTTGGGTGGATGACTCCCGTCCGTATGGTGAGATCCTCTCTTCGGATACAGGTCGGATCACGGCATTTCTGGAAAAACCTGCCACATACCAAAGTGGCTATATCAATGCCGGGGTCTACCTCTTCAATAGCAAAATTGCGCAAGCGTTTCCCAATAAAGACGTGTTTTCTCTCTCCTACGATGTCCTTCCGAAATTAAAAAGCCTCTACGTTCTTAAAGCCGACACTGATTGGATAGATATCGGTTCCCCCGAACGCCTCCAAGCAGCCCAGCAACTTTTTTAATATCTTATACCATTTCTAAAAGTTTATATTCCATTAACAGCATTTATGAAGAGTGGAAATCCAGTAAGTTTAGCGATCGTAGCATCGCAGTAGTTCTGAAGTATCTCAGAGACCTTCTTTCTCGGAAAGCCACTGAAAACTGATTCAGAAAGACTTGAAAACAATCCCCCGTCAAATGTGAGATTTCGAAGAAAAAACGCTCGCCCGTCAGCGATTCAACGGCACCGTAGAGATAAACCGACTCATACCTATAATCTATTTCCCCTACAGGTTTGATGCCCGGTAAGGTAATACGCCTGCTAACGACAGGGAAAACACCATATCTCGATTCATCTTGATTCAAAAGACGGACGTTGTGAAAATCGCACCGTTTCCCTGTGATCGCCGTGCGGACGTGTTCTTGAAAGGTGGAGATCAACTGCTCAGTCGCTACAGGGTTTTTTATATGACTTTTGCGGGGGACCTTGAGTTTCGCACCCCATTTATCGTAAACCAATGCATAAACGACTTTGCATTTCATCTCGACACCAAAGGTATCAGCAATATACTTTTGAATCTGCAAGCAACTTGCTTTCGGTTTTTGCCTGTTCGCTTCGCAGGAGATATAGGGCGGAGAGTCTCTGCGTTTAATACACTTGCGTGGATTGTCGCAAAAGTACTTTCAGGTCTTCAGCGCTCTCGGTAACCTCTGGTACTTTTTTATTCATTGCTGCTTCACTCCTTTTCAATAAGGCAGCACAGAATAACACATTTATGAACATTATTCAATTAGATATGGTATTAGTTTTTTCAAAACAAACGGAAGTTTGAAGATTTCTCATATGGACGCTCTGCAACCCCAGAAGATCGAAAGTTCAATGGTCCTGGATTTTATGCAACCTTTCTATCCTTGATACGCGTTATTATACTATGCAATCGTTCTGAAACACTTTCTATAATCTCTGAAGGCTTTATATGCAGAGGTATCAACCCTATGGTAAAAGATAGATTCGATCGGATCTATGGGATTGGTCTGACGGCGATTTTTCTTTTTGTTGGGACCATAACCGCATTACATCATGAGATGTGGAGGGATGAGATCCAAGCTTGGCTTCTTGCTCGAGATAGTACATCCCTTCTTGATTTGTATCGTAACCTCAAATACGAAGGACACCCGGGACTTTGGCACACTTGTCTCCTGATTCTCAGTCGTTTCACACAATCGCCTAGTATTATGCAGATGTTCCATCTGCTGATCGCTGCGACGACTGTCTACCTCTTTGGACGTTATTCACCCTTTACGCGTCTCCAAAAATTCCTGTTTGCCTTTGGCTATTTTTCTCTCTATGAATATTCGATTGTTTGTCGAAACTATGCCCTTGGTGTTCTGTTAATCTGCCTGTTTTGTGTTCTATTTCAGCAGCGTTACTCCAGATTCCTATGGGTCGGGGCAGTCTTGTTTTTATTGGGACACACTAGCGTTCACGCCCTGATTGTCTCTATAGTTTTGAGTTCTGCCCTATTAGTGGAGTATATCTTCCGTCGAAAGTGTAGATTGGCGGGGAATTCAATCAAGGAATGGCAAATTCTTATCGGATTGAGTTTGATGGGACTTGGGCTTTTGACATCTGTCCTCCAAATCATTCCCCCTTCGAATAGCGGTTTTGCTATTGAGTGGTACACCCGTTATGATGCAGATCGCATGGCGAAGGTCATTAAGACCATAACACACGTATTCTTCC
>JAPPMR010000039.1 GCA_028818995.1 Candidatus Poribacteria bacterium
CTGCGGCATCATCTACTTCACCTGCCTGATGACGCACGCGGAATGTTTCCTCCCAAACCGTTATCAATTTCATCGCGAAATCTTTTTCATCAAATCCAAAGGACCCCAAAAGTGTTTCTTCAAAAATTGCATCAGATGCCTCGGGCAAGATCGTAAAATCTCCGGTTGTTTGTGCATCTTCGTATACTTTTCTTCTTTTCCCATTGATACGCTCCATTAAACTTCGTGAGTATTCCAAGGGGGAGGGATAAACAATCCCGTTGCAAGATTGAATGTCATGTTCAAGTGTGCAAGTATCGTCAATATCTGGAGGAAGTATTATATCTGGAATAGGATTTTTCTCGCAACCAAGTGTGAAACAACAAATAATCAGCAGGCTAAACATCGTAAGCAAGGAAAGGTTCAATTCCATAGCAAATTCCTTTATAATTTTGGCTACATTGTGAATTCATAGATGAGTTCTTCGTCTGGAGCATCTTTGAGGCGCAAAATAATCGTACCTGCTTCCTGTTGGTATGCCTTTTGATACATAGTTTTGATTGGTGTAAGATCAAAGTTATGGTTTTCAGTTAACCATGCCTCGCATGTGTCCCCGTTAGCATTGTGCGCAAGGGAAACATGGAGTTGAACAGGAAAAGACTCCAGAAATGATTCCGACACAACGAGTGTCATTTCATGTTTTTCACATCCACCACCATAGGATACGTTTATTGCCAACGTATTCCCATTTATTGTAGTGCTATTCAAGGTATATTTATCTGTGCCGAATCTTCCATCTGCATCACCAATGAAAACCTTACCGACAGACGGTTCGATATCAGGTATATCGTCATCAACAGAAACAGATACGGTGGTATCATCAGGATCCGCCTTCATCTGATTCTGAATCTGCTGGCACCCTATTGTGAAAAAGACGAGTAAACCCAAGAGAAGTCCGAAAGTGTTGTTTATTTTCATAGAATAGTTCCTATAATGCCGAGATTTGATATTGCCATGACATTGTAAATTCGTAGACAAGGTCTTCAGCTGGAGTATCTTTTAGGCGAAAAGTGATAATATCTGCTAATATCTTATTGTGAACAATAGAATACACGTGAGGTTATTTAACGACTTTTTATGCGGATAGCGTTAAAATTATGTAGATATAATAGAATCTACACATGCCGTCTTCGTCACTAATGTGTTGCGGGAAGAATCATGTTTCCTGACCATCTTGTAGCGGTACTTTGCAATACATTGAGGTACACATCAGAAACACCAGGAATCGCTATCGCTCTCAACTCCGCTAACATTGGTGCAGTATCAACACACTCACCCACCTCTATGAGTTGAAAAAAATAGAAGGCATCATTATGCCCCGATAGATTATAATCTATCGGATAAAGGGTCTCCTTTACTGTAGGTTCATACCTTTTACCGATAAAAAAATCGACCACGGCAGCCACTGTGGGAGAATTCGATACATCGTATAGTGATAGTTCAACCTCCTTATTATACCGCACTATCA
The DNA here is from genome assembly GCA_028818995.1 of Candidatus Poribacteria bacterium. The sequence continues at coordinate 1,508 of JAPPMR010000039.1, forward strand.
CCGTTCCAAGTTCATAAAGAAAACCATCTTCGGTTGTGCCAACTTCAACCAGGCCCGCTTTTTTCGGACGAGGGGGTTCTTTCCAGTCATCGTCTGCTACGAGAAGCTCTGAAATAATCTCATAATCTGCGGAAATTAGATCAAAAGTAGTATTGTATTTATTTTTATTTGCCCACACAACACCTGGAATAGATTCCAATTTCTTCAAAAAGGGTAAAGTGTCAACTTCCTCACCGATGTAGATAACCTCAAAATTATGGTACATAGGAAAACCGATTACCTTTGGCGTATAACCTCTACGAATGAAAAAATCATCCACAGCAGTTTCAGCAGGTGGAACTATTGTACCAGAACGTCTTGAAATATTACTACCATAACTTACCAGCACTACTCCAAGTTCGTACAATGTGTCATTGTTGGTCATACCAACTGTTGTGGTAACCAATCCATCTTGTCCGTCCTGTTCTTCCAAACACAGATGAACATCACCGCATCCTAAAGACATGACTATTCCAAATATTAAGGCAAGCAGTGTCATTCTGGTCATCGTTTCATATTCTTATTTCTTTTTTCCATGCTCAATAATTGATTTCACTTGCTCTACTGCATACCTAACCAATCACTGATTATCCCACCATATTTAGCAATAAGACCCGCAAACACAACAGAAACCATAGACATCAACTTAATCAGGATATTCAGGGAAGGACCTGAGGTATCTTTGAATGGATCGCCAACAGTATCACCAACAACGGTGGCTTTGTGCTGTTCTGATCCTTTTTCACCGTATTCGTCCTTGTGACTACCTTCTTCAATAAACTTTTTCGCGTTGTCCCATGCACCACCGGCATTTGCCATCATAATCGCTAAGACAAAACCTGTGGCTAATCCACCTGCAAGCAAGCCTAACACACCAGCAACATTAAATACTAATCCAACAGCGACAGGCACAACGATGGCAATAAGCGATGGTAAAATCATCTCGCGTTGTGCGCCAACGGTAGAGATAGCGACACATCGGGCGTAATCAGGTTTCTCTTCACCTCTCATAATGCCGGGTTTTTCGCTAAATTGGCGGCGAACCTCGTCTACCATAGCACTCGCAGCACGTCCGACAGCTTTCATTGTCAACGCACAGAAATAGAATGCCATGACTGCACCGATGAATAGACCAATAAGTACCTGTGGATTCATCAAGGTGACGTTATAGTAATCCATAAATTCGCTTACCGTTACTTTCAATGTTTCTACTGTATTTCCATTAATAAGCAAAGTCTCTTTGCCTGCTAAATGGATAAGTCCATGCCGAATTTCCTCAAGATAGGCTGCAAGAAGTGCAAGTGCTGTCAGTGCTGCAGAACCGATAGCAAAACCTTTACCTGTTGCGGCAGTTGTATTACCGAGCGCGTCTAACTGATCCGTAC
>JAPPMR010000538.1 GCA_028818995.1 Candidatus Poribacteria bacterium
GCCATGCGTCTTCGGTGATGAAGCCAGTTTTTTGAATATACGTATCTGCAATCTCATGCATTTCATTTTCACGAAAGAACTCAGCCAAAACGAGAGAGGCGTTTAACTGGACGCTTAACTTGTCAGGCATGTCTTGACTCAAGTTGTACAAAATAGCAAGATAACTCTCTTTTTCCTCGTCGTTTTTGACCATTTCGGCAATCTGTGCAAACAATTCGCGTTCAGAGCTTGCAGATGTTGTGGTGTTTAGGTCATTTTTAAATTGTACAAACGGATCTTCATTTCCGATTGAACCTTTTCGGATTTCATTCCAATCCCACAAAAGAATTGTGCCTTCACGCCCTATGCTGGTCAAAGTGTCGCCATCGTGTGAAAACACTAATTCCTTCACTGAATTTTTGTGGCCATCAATTGTGTTGAGTTTGTTTCCTGTTGTAATATCCCATAGTTCGATTTTGCCGTTATATAGTCCAGTTACAAGCACAGTATTATCAGGTGAAAATACTAACGCACGACTCCTTGACAACATCCTAATCTTATCAATACGAACTTGTTTTTTTCTGCTAAACAGATGGATCTGGTGTCCATTACTCACAGCAAGCCAATTCCCGTTATATGAAATGACTAAATCATCAATAGGATCTTGAATGAACACTTTTTGTTGTTTCTTCATTAATTCTTCGGGATCCTCCTCTTCAAGGAAGGTTTCCAACTCAACCCCAGTTTCCACATCCCACATCTGAACCTTGCCCGCCATGATTCCGCTGACAATCCTTTTTCCATCTGGTGAGAAAATTAACGCAGTGATTGTGTAAGGTGGGTAGGAATGGGGGAATTGATTAAGATCTTTCTCTGGATCTGAGCATTCTATCTCAAGATATTTATCAGTCTCTGTTTTCCACAAGTGAATTTTTCCAGAATCACCAATAGCTAACGTTTTCCCATCAGGGGAGAAAACCATTTCTGATAGACCTATGTAATTAAGTTTACCATTAAAAGTTGCCAACTCCTGTCCTGTGCTGACCTCAGTCAAACGAATTAGACATCCAGGTTTGCCGTCTTCTCTGCAGATATTGGCGACTTTTGTTCCATCAGGCGAAAACGCGAAATACGGGGACCAAAAATCTCCCATTCTTGTACTCTCAATCTTGTTTGTCGAATTGAGAATAGGTTTCTGTAGTGTCTTTAGGTCCCAAAGAGCAATTGTGCCGTGTTCAGCAACACTTGCAAGCATGGAACTATCCTTAGAGAAAGTCGTTACGTGCTCCCACCCAGTGTGTCCAGCGATATGCGTTGGCAAGGAGGTATTTGTTTCGTTGTTCCATGTTTTTGTCTTGATATCCCAGAATCGAACAGTACCATCTGAACTTCCAGTAGCAAGTGTGCTGCTATCAGGTGAAAAGGCTAAGGTTGCGATATCACCAATATGCGCTGTGAAAATGGTGAGTAATTCACCAGTAGCAACATTCCACAATTGCACTGTTGTATCATTACTTCCACTCGCAAGAAATTTTCCACCTGCCGAGAATGCTAATGTGGTTATCCAAGACGTATGGTGATTTGAAAGCTTCGTCACTTCTTTACCAGTGTTAGTATGCCATAAGCGTACTGTTGTATCATTACTTCCACTCGCGAGTAGTCTGCCATCAGGCGAAAATGCTAATGTTGTAACAAAATATTTATAATTTTTGTCAACATGTCCATTAGGGGGAGATACTTTTTTACCAGACACCGTATTCCATATCTCAATTTGTCCGTTATTATCGCCAGTCGCGACTTTATCTTGTGTTAGAGCATAAACATGAGGAAGTATGGATGGTGAGTCGAATTTTTCTTTAACATCCTTTACATCAACTTGTTTAGTCTTGGTATTTACCGTACTTATTGTTTTTATTATTCTCTTACTGACATAGCCTGGCGCAATGCTGACAAGCGTTACGCCATCCTCCTTAAATCCTAATGCTACTGATTTAGGAGGGACCTTAGAGAGTGGCAATTTACGAAAAGTAGTGGTATCCCACAACTGAAATTCACCGCCCTGTGAACTACTACCCCCATTTACGAGGAATCGTCCATCTGGTGAAAAAGCAAGCAAGTCGCATGAACCGGGGAACAGGTGAATTTCTTTGCCTGTTTTTACGTCGTAAAGCCATATACCAATATTACTGCCCACCGCGAGTTGTGTGCCATCTGGTGAAAACTGCGCAGCATTAATACCACCTTTGCCTAAACGCGCCTTCGCTTTTTTCGGCAGTTCCCATTGTGAATAATGTTTAACTGTTCCGTCTGCTTCTACTTTTTCAGATAAGGGTAAGTTATCATTAGGCTGCTGCTCAGGAACATGTTTGTTACTTTCCGCATCAGCACTGCCAAGCCGTCTCCGCACATCCGGTTCCAACGCAAGGTTTGCAACAATAGGCGCATCAATAATATCAACCGTCATCTCTGAATTCGCCTCAAAATTATAAGGCTTCTGAAAATGTGCCAAGAATTTGTTGTTTCCAATACCTAACGTTAGCAAAATTACCATAACTGTTGAAGCTGCGATCAACCATGGAATTAACGGTTTGCTTACAGACGGTGAAACAGGTATTGTTTGTGATACTTCACGCATTATGTTTTCTGTGAGATTCGGTGTGATTTTAAAATGTTCTAAAGCCTCTCTTATCATGGGTTCCTCCTTCTTTAGGCGCTCCCGGGCACGGCGAAGCCGACTCTTAACTGTATTTGCCGATACACCCAAAAACTCGCCAATCTCTGAACACGACATTTCACTGAAATAGTGCAATGTCATGACAGTGCGATCGCTTTCCTGTAGTTTTGCGAGCAATTTTTTCACAACTTCGCGCTGTGCTTCAGCCACTTTCCGCTCTTTTTCCTCAACTACATATTCAGTATAAAGGGCTTCTTCCAATTGCTCATTATCCATC
>JAPPMR010000331.1 GCA_028818995.1 Candidatus Poribacteria bacterium
AGTCGGGAATCGGAGTTCCCTCCTACAATGTTCTCGGTAGGAGCGATCTCCGAATCGCGACCTATAATTTAGAGTGGATAGACCACTAGGGTTATTTAGTTTTCGATTTTTCTGCGTGTTTTATTACAACCGTTAATAGTTTTTAGTCGCATTCTAGGTCCAAATCAACGCTATGAATGCCCTGCCCATTCACCTAAACCAATTGATTCAATTTTCGTTATATGATATACTATATAAACGCTATACTTACCATATTACATTATTTTCTATTAATTATTAATGTCCTCTTATGTGCCAATCCCCATTTTAAATTTACTATTGGAAGATTTTATAATTTCCTGAAACGTAATATTAAAAAGTTTCGTATTATAGTCACGGAACTGGTTTCATATAACCCTTTGGCTAAAGGAGGACAAAGGAGGGTTTAGCCTATGGCGCGCCAAGCGAAAAATGATTTATCGGCTACTGAAGATTCTTATTTAGCTACCCAGGCGAAACAAGGCGATGAAGCTGCGTTTAGCCAGTTATTTGAGAAGCACTATAATTGGGTCTATAGCAAAGCTTATCGAATGCTGGGTGACCATCAAGATACTGAAGAGGTCAGTCTTGATGTTTTTACCAAAGTTTGGCAGAAACTCGATAAAGATAAATGGGACCCCGAGAAGGGTAGTTTCCAAGCATGGTTGAATATAGTAGCCCGCAATACAATTATTGATGCAATACGAAAAAGGGATCGGATCCGTGAATCCCTTCTCACACTTGAAGAGCAAGATGATCTGCCGCTAAACGAATATGAGGATGGACGGCCAGGACCTGATAAACACATAATAGCGCAAGAGGCACAAGAGATTTTAGAAAGTGCGCTTGAGCAGGTCACAAAGCCAAATCACCGCATTGCATGGATATTAAGACACCTTGAAGGGTGTAGTGTCGCCGAAATTTCACGCATTCTTAACAGGAAAGATGGAACTGTAAAAATATGGATTTTCCGGTGTACACAAGAACTGAGACAAATTTTGATTAATAAAGGTATTAGTTGGATTCAATAATTTATAAACTATCTAACATGGAGGATACTAATGCAGTTTTTTAGAAAAACTCCAAAGTCAGCTCGGTATACAGATACCGATGTAAAAGAAGCAGATATTTTAGAAGCGTATACGTGTTGGTTGAAAAACGAAAAACTCAGCCGCAAACAGAAAAGTCTTCTAAAAAATATTCAGGAATCAAGCCACTTCCATAAGACGAAAGACCTGATAGATTTCGCACATTATCGTTTTCAGGAGACAGAAAGCGTTACGCCTCACCCAGGTTCGAAGGAACGTGTCGCTGAAAAACTTATGAATGCGATCAGGAGTGAAACACAGGAAACTACGCAAGAGGTGCCTGTTACGCTTAATCCGCAGGCAGCTTATAGCCCGCAAGCAATGGGGAATGTAGATACTGATGTTTTTCCAGTGTCACCAACACCTCCGACTGAAGGAGAATTGGAAAGCTGGCAGGATCCTGAAGACGCTAAAAATACTGATTCCCGAACTCTGGCTCATCTGAATCTCGCCTTTGAGATGCAGGATAATGACGTTTCTGTTACAGATATGGGAAGTTCTACACCTACGTATGTTGAAGGCGTTCGCATTAAAGATTCTGCTCCTATTCAAGAAGGTGCAGAGTTTAAGTGTGGAGATGTCACTTTTCAGGTCGTTGAGATTGAAAAATCTTAACTATCAGGAGGAAGAGGGAAGTAACTGCTAAATCTATAATTAGGTTTCATAATATATTTAGTACAGATACATGTGGTTTACTTCCCTTTCATTCCCACCTAACCAACAAAAAAATAAGAATCCGTGCGTGATCCCTTTTTGATCGCCTTATCCTATTTTCAGCAGGCAGCAGCTTATTATCAACAAGCCCGTTACGTTGAATCAATTCAACACTACTTGTCGGGTTTAAGATATGACCAGAGTCGTTACTATATTTATGCTGACCTTGCTAAAGCCTACGAAATGGTTGGAAAGTGGGAACAGGCATTGAAATATTTAGACATTGCTCTCCAGTTGTGTCCAGACTCACCAACAGTCCTCAGACGCAAAGCACGCATCAATGAAGAAAAAGTGTATTATCAATCCATAATTCGCGAGAGCCAATTAGAGGATGAACCTCCCTCAAATTTCTCACCAACACTCAAATCAAAGAATTTACCCCAACCCCAGAATGTTGTAGAATACCCGTTTTTCATACTGACTGTTCAACCTGCTGTTGCGCCAAAAACACTTTGGTATATCTGTCAACTCATTGAAAAAACATATAATGAAGTCGGAGCCCAACTTGATTGTTTTCCATCAGACCCAATATCTATCTCAATCATAAATACGCATGTTGCCCTGATGCCAACGCATGTTCCGAAATGGGCGGGTGGGCAGTACGATGGGCAAATTCAGCTTAATTATTGTGCTGATGGTGAACCAGAACTCGGTGTTTTGTACACCCTTATTCGGCATGAGTGGACACATCTGTTAGTAGATATCCTAACAAACGGCAATTGTCCGATTTGGCTTAACGAAGGATTGGCGCAAACAATTGCACGTCCGTTGTTATCCTTTGAAAAACTGTCATTACAGCGAGCAGACAAATACGGTGCTTTACCAACGTTGTCAGAACTCAGTCAACCGTTTAGTCAACTCTCCACCTCAGAGCGTAAAATTGCCTATCTCCATTCTGCAGCAATTGTTGCTACCTTAATTGATGAGGGTGGATATCCTTCTATCCGACAACTCCTCTGTCTTTTAGGAAACGGCACGCCGATTGAAACTGCAATGCGACAAACATACAAAGAGAACGTAATACCAAATTAACTATATCAAAAAGCACGCCAAGTCTTTCTTAACTTTCTACTGCTTCGTCAACATATTATTGTAGGTCGCGAT
>JAPPMR010000200.1 GCA_028818995.1 Candidatus Poribacteria bacterium
GTAGTTAATCAGATGGTGGAATAATTGTAATTTTGTACTATTCTGGAGCAAAAATGCTAACCAAATTGATTTGTCGGAATTTTAAAAGGTTTGGAGAAATAGAAGTCGAATTAGGGAATCCTGTTGTGTTCATCGGTCCAAATAATTCTGGCAAAACAACTGCGTTGCAAGCACTCGCTTTGTGGGAAATAGGACTCAAACGGTGGAACGAGAATCATAAGGGAAAACCGAATTCGGTAAAACGTTCGGGAGTTGTTATCAATCGACTCCATCTCCTCTCTGTTCCCGTCCCAAGTGCACGTTTGCTCTGGAGGAACTTGCAAGTCCGTGGTGCGGAGAAGATTAATGGAAAACAACAAACCCAAAATGTCCGCATTGATATTATCGTTGAAGGTATCACTTATGGTAAAAACTGGAAATGCGGTTTGGAATTCGACTATGCCAATCAAGAATCTTTTTACTGCCGCCCCTTGAGAACATCAGAAGAAAATGGTACAGTAGCCGAGCGAATGGTTATTCCTGACGAAGTATGTGATTTTTCTGTTGCATATCTTCCTCCGATGTCTGGGCTTGCATCCAATGAAATCCGATTAGAGCAAGGAACAATCGATGTCCGGATAGGGGAGGGACGTACTGCAGAAGTTTTGCGTAACCTATGCTATCAGGTTTCACAGAATCCTGAATCGTGGCAAAAACTCTGTGATAAGATTCGCTCGTTATTTGGTGTGCAGCTTGATAAACCAGATTATATTAAAGAACGTGGTGAGTTTGTGATGACCTATCTTGATGAGTCTGGTATCTCTCTTGACCTCTCCTCGTCAGGACGAGGTTTACAACAAACTTTACTGTTACTTGCTTATATCGCTGTGCATCCTGGAGCAGTCCTTTTACTTGACGAACCGGACGCACATCTTGAAATTCTTCGACAACGACAAATTTATCAAGTGCTCACAGAATTAGCACGAGAGCATGGTAGTCAAATCGTTGCCGCCAGTCATTCCGAGGTCATTCTAAATGAAGCAGCCGGGCGTGATGTTGTTATTGCCTTTCTTGGCAAACCTCATCGAATTGATGGCCGCGGAAGCCAACTATTGAAATCGCTTGGGACAATCGGTTCTGAGCAGTACTATCAGGCAGAACAACAAGGATGGGTTCTCTATCTTGAAGGTGCTACGGACCTTCCAATTCTACAAGCATTTGCCCAGAAGCTTAACCACCCTGCCCAAAATGTATTAGAATCACCTTATGTGCACTATGTTGGCAACCAGCCGCGTGAAGCCCGTAATCACTTTTACGGTTTACGTGAAGCAAAACCAGATTTGGTGGGATTTTGCCTCTTTGATAGAATTAATAGTAAACTTCGCTCACGACCTGAATTAACGGAGTATGCTTGGCAGTGTCGTGAAATTGAAAATTATATTGTTTCCAGTAAACATGTGCTAACCAATTGGGCACGCAATGCGGCAGCGGAACACACTGGCGACACATTGTCCTCAGAAGATTATGTATTTATAATGAAAGAACAAATCACAGAAATTGAAAAAGCCCGAGAAACACTTGGTCAAGAATCGCCTTGGTCGCCAAATACGAAAGTCAGTACTGAATTTCTGGATCCGTTGTTCGCTTCATTTTTTAAAAAACTTGAATTGCCTAACCTCATGCAAAAAACGAATTATCATACTTTAGTTGAATTTGTTCCTACAGACCAAATTGACCCAGAAGTCTCAGATGTACTTGATGCTATTTTAAATGTTGCCAACAGAGCAAAGCCGTTAGGTAACCTATAGCCAAAAGGATGGTGAAATTGTGAAATATAGAAGACTTGGCAAAAGTGGTCTGAAAGTTTCAGAAATCTGCTTAGGCACGATGACATTTGGTCACGGCGCGGGTGAAGCAGAATCTGAACGTATAGTACATCTCGCTTGGGATGCAGGGATCAACTTCTTTGATACCGCAAATTCTTATGGCGGTGGTGAATCAGAGGTGTTGCTTGGAAAGGCACTTAAAGGCAGACGTCGTGATGCAATTGTAGCGACAAAGTTTTTCAATCCGATGGGTTCGGGTCCAAACGATTCAGGAATGTCCCGGGTGCATATCATGCAGGCAATTGACGACAGCCTCAAACGACTTCAGATGGAGTATGTGGACATCTACTATATTCACCACGTTGACACACAAACGCCATTAGAGGAAATGCTTCGGGCATTAGATGATCTTGTTCGTCAGGGGAAGGTACGCTATACGGCATGTAGCAACTACCAAGCTTGGCGGTTATCTGAAGCGTTGTGGCTCAGCGATTCTCTAAACTTAGCAAAGTTTGTATGTTATCAACCGCAATATAGTCTCGTTGTGCGGGATATAGAACAGGAGTTAGTTCCACTCTGTGAACACAAAGGATTAGGTATTGCTGTGTGGAGTCCGTTAGCAGGTGGATTTCTTTCTGGCAAATATAGACCCGGTGAACGTACCCAAGCGGATTCACGATCAGCAGAAGGTTGGGCATTCCCGCAACGCTATTTTGCTGCAAACGCAGATGAGACGTTACAAACCCTCTTTGATGTGGCAGAGGAATTAGGGCATAGTACAGCACAGGTTGCACTCCGATGGGTACTTGAACAACCTGCGATGACCTCTGTGATTGTCGGAGCACGACACGCAGCGCATTTGCAAGATAATCTCGGTGCAGCCGGATGGAAGCTGGAAGGAGAAGCACTTCACAGGCTAAACAAAGTTTCGTATCTGCCTGATCGATACCCCGAAGCCATGGAAAAGAATATGCACGAACGGCGGGATAGTGCTGTTGATATGCCACTTAAGGTGTCTTGATGCGAATTAATGCACCAAAATGAGTAATCTAAATAGAACAATCAACTTGACTTAAAAATGCGAACATTATCCTATCTAATTTGACTAAATCTATAG
>JAPPMR010000356.1 GCA_028818995.1 Candidatus Poribacteria bacterium
CTACTTTTGTGAACATTTTTGGGAAGATAGATTTTCAGAAACTCGGAATCCTCTTTGGAAAACTTAAGGAATCGAAACCAGAGTTTTGGGAAGACTTTAAGTTTGACATAAAATTCCGTAGGGAAAAATAAAAAACCAAGATGCAAACACATTTCACGCACAAGCAAAGTTTCCTGTTAATTGAAGCATTATATACAAAAGGAGAATAACACAATGAAACTGCAAAGACACCTTACACTGTTCTTGACAACGTTCTGTTTAGCCTTATGGATTTTACCGATCCCTCAGGTATTAGCAGAAAAAGAACAGTCTGAAAAAACAAAAAAGAAAGGACGTATCCTCTTTGACCACCCGAGAAGTCCCGAAGCAAAGGTTGAAGTCAACTTGACAGACAAACTTATCAATCTGGTCACCAAATCCATGAGTTTGTCACCAGAGGTGAAAGAGATGGTCCAGATGCTTGATGGTATCTATGTCCGCACTTATGATAGTTCTATAACCACTGACGGGTCGAAGTTTGTTGAATACTATCAGGATAAGCTTAGAAAAGAGGAGTGGGAAGTTTTCGTCAAAATCAAGGAAGCGAACGAAATGGTTGAAGTAAGTCTGCTATATGATGAAGATGTAGCTTACGGAATCTTTGCCATTGCGGTTACCGATAAGCCTGAAAAGCGTAAGGAAATTACCTTTGTTAACATTGTCGGCAAAATCGCTACAGAACGGATTAGCGATTTGCTTGGAAATTTGAGCAATTTTGGAACTACAGATATTGATCTCGGTGACAAATTGAAGGTAAAGGTAGAACCAAACCCAGATAGAGGCACCGTTGAAAAAGAAATGCTTGCGGTTAAAATCGAAAAACCGCCAAAAATTGACGGAAAACTTGATGATAACAGCTGGAAAATAGCACCTGAAGCAGGCAAATTTACGCATGTGAGCACCGAAAAACCGGTCAAAGATCAGACCACAGTCAAACTGGTTTATACCGACAAATCAATCTACGTTGCGTCGCATCTTTACGATTCCCAACCCCAAAAAATCGTAGCACTTCAAACCAAAGACCATGTTCGTTTCGTAAACGAAGATTCAGTCTGCTTCAGCATTGACCCATTTCACACACGCAAACCCGAACATCGTACCTTGTTTATGGCAAATCCACTTGGGAAAAAATATGTGCATTTTGCTACAGCGCGTCCAAAGAATCCCGAATGGGCAGATCAGTGGAAAGTCGCATCAAAAATTGTTGATGACGGATGGGTTGTGGAGATGGAAATTCCTTGGCAGATACTGGATTATCCCGATACCACTGAGCCAATTCTGATGGGTATTAACTTTGACAGAAAACAACAACGCACAGGTGAGCATTCTTGGTGGTCAAATGTTGGTGTTGAAAAACTATACAGTAACGACGGCAATTGGATGCAGGTTCTACCACCATCAAAATCGTCACTTATGCAAGGCATGTTAGACGCATTTGAAAAAGACAGATACAATCCCGCAGGCGTTTTTACCCAAGGCAACCAAGTTTCTCTCACTGACAAGAATTTCTTTCGCCTCTTGAATACCAGCGGTTTAAATCCTGTTGATGGACTAAGACTCGGTGGCGGATTTGAACTTGGCAAAAGATGGTATTACGACCCACTCTTTTTTGAAAGATCCGGCGAAACGATTCGACGAAATGTAAACGGTGACTCAGTCCCAATACGTTCCCACTTAGGACCGATGCCTTTTGTATTCGGTAGTATGAGTTTTGCTACTCAAACAGAAACTCTCAATTATCGGCTTGGTGGCGGTGTCATATTCGGTGAGAAATCAAATCTGACATATAGTGCCCAAATTCATAGACTAACATCTGTCAGGGACAGAGACCTCTTATTGAGCGGCAGCGAACAATTCTTGAGAGCATTCACTGGTGCAGACTTCAATGACTACTATACCAGACAAGGAGGCGTGATGGCACTGCAATGGCAGAATCCGACATTGAAGCATACGCTGGGACTATCGCTTCTATTGGAAGAACATGAAACCATTTTCAATCACGGCCATTCTGACTTAAGAATCGGCACCTCAAATTATCATTTAGATGTAGGCACACTTGCAAGAGCGAATTCTCTAATATACGATGGCAGAATGCATAGTATCTCTATAAAATACGATTTTGATACTCGGGAAAACACCAAAGTTAGATACGACTTGGGAAACCGAGGAAACAATAACGAGTGGTATAACACATTTCTTGGTGAGTTTTCTGCTTCTGAAATCGGTTCAGATTATGATTTCGCGCGTTTTGTGATACACCTCCGCAACTACCATCCCATTGGAGAAAACTGGCTTGATACCCGTTTAAAAGTCGGGTTAGCTGCTACTCAGTATTGGTTGCCTTATCAACGCCAATTTGTGCTGGGTGGCACCGGAACTTTACGCGGATACTCGCTCTACGAATTTGCGGGCGACCATGGGTTTCTCTTCAATTTGGAGTATGTTCATAGTTTAACAAGTAAGATTTTCGTTGTGCCTTTTGTAGATATAGGACAAGCATGGGATGATTTGGAAGACATAAAGGATATTTATCCAAAGGCTAACTTAGGCATCGGTTTCCAATTCGGTATCTTCAGGTTGAACTTCGCAAGAGCCCTTGAGAGGGATCGAGGATATCAAGCTAATTTCAAATGGTCTCGCACATTTTAATCTCACTAAAATTGAAAGGAGAGTCTAATGAAAAAACTGAATCAGTCTTTAAAGCTTACCGTTTTTGTTTCCCTGTTTACACTGCCCTTTCTTATCGGTTGTGCTGAAACGGAACGTGAAATAATGTTTCCCAATCTCGATCTGCCTGAAAGCGTAACCGTGATGATTAAAGATGTTCCCGAAGGCGCTGCGTTTAATCTCAATATCTCCACTAACTATAGTAAACATAAAAG
>JAPPMR010000694.1 GCA_028818995.1 Candidatus Poribacteria bacterium
TAATGTTGGTTCTTCATCAAGGCAGTCGGAAATATTTTTAATTTTATTAACTTCTAAATCGGTTTCATCTGTTCGTTCAACAACAACGCCTTCCTGCTTACTTTCATGAAAAGAGGCTAAAACACGCACGCCGGGTTGGGCAATTACATCTAAATATTGTGGGACAGAATAAGTGAACAGTCGGTTGACTGAGATAGGAAAAGCGATGTTGGCGTAACTCATTTGTCTTATGTGTCAGAGGACATATCAATTTTTATCTAAAAGTTCCATCACTTGTTGCATATCTTCCCAAACTTCGCGTTTCGCGTTTGGGTTCCGGAGCAGATATGCCGGATGATAGGTCGGCATAATGACAGGTGTATTATCGCTCTGGTTTGTGAGTGCATACTCATGAAACTGCCCACGGAGTGCCGTAATTCCTGTTTTCGTATCAAGCAACATCTTAGCGGCAAAACTACCGAGCGCTACAATGACCTGTGGTTGAATTAACTCTATTTGGCGTATTAGGTAGGGACTACATGTTTCAACTTCATCTGGTTCAGGGTTTCTGTTACCGGGTGGACGGCATTTCAGCACATTGGCAATGTAGACATCATCGCGGGTTAATTTCATCGCCTCAATGATTTTTGTGAGCAATTGCCCTGCTCTGCCGACAAAAGGTTCGCCCTGTTGGTCTTCATCCGCACCGGGTGCTTCACCGATAAACATCAAATCCGCATTCGGATTTCCTACACCAAAAACGACCGTATTTCGTCCTTCGTGCAATTTGCATTTAGTACAACTTTGCGCATCGGCATCTAAAGCAGATAAATCAAAACCTGCGAATTTGGATTCTGGTTCAGATTCATTTTTTTCTGTTTCAAATAAACCGAGTTGAACTTGTTCTGCCACGTGTTCCCTCACAGTTGCAACAATTTGTAGATATTCTTCTTTAAGGTTGTCTCTGTCCATGCACTTGCCTTGCAGTTTCTTTTTAATTGCTGAAGTAGTTATCAATTAGTGTGAGAATGTCATACCAAGTGATATATATAAGTAGCGCGATAATAAGAAATACACTGGCTTGTTGAATAATCTCTTGCGCTTTTCGAGGTACCGGACTTCCTTTTATTTTCTCTATAGCAAAAAATAGAAGGTGTCCACCATCCGTAATTGGAATCGGCAATAAATTGACAATAGCGAGGTTAATACTGATAAAACCGATGAAAAAGAGAATGGTGGTTAAGCCGACCTTTGCAACCTCATTAGTAATATGCATAATACCGATCGGTCCCGCAAGTTGCTTCAGTAGATCCGACCTACGGAACAGTTTTTTCAAAAGTCGAACGATATATGTACAAGTATACCAAGTGGCCTCAAAACTTTTTCCAAATGCCTCAAAAACGCTATATCTGAGCAAAGGTATTTCGGGATCACCCAATCCCATACCGCTTATATGGGCATCCCATGTTAGTCCGTAGATGGTGCCTTCTACATCATTCTTTGAGGTTTCAGTCAGAGAAAACGTTACTGTTTTTTCTACTCCATCGCTGATTAATCCAAGCTTTACCGAATTACCTTCAGCAGCTTTTAACCCCGTATAGAGTGATTTGCTCTCCACTGCCTTTCCGTTAAGAGTGGTAATGATATCTCCAGTTTCTATACCCGCCTTTTGTGCAGTGCTATCCTCCTGAACATCTGCTTTTATTTGCCATTGCACAGGCAATTGAATAGTAAATGTCTCTTGACCACGTCGAATTCCGAGTTCAAGGGAATCTTTGTTCTGATTAATGTTGTCATAAAGTGCTTGATACTTTGTTCCGATCCACTCGGATTTAGGGTTCCAAATACCCGTTCCGAAATACGGCTTGTTATATATTTTCTGTCCGTTAATGGTATCGATTTGATCACCTATTTTGAGGCCTGTTTGTGCAGTCAAACTTCCATCATCAATTTGTGATATGATGACATCGGTTTGGTTAAGCACATGAAGCTTGCCCAAATTACCTCTTGGTGGATTAGGGACTGCTTCGGGTACTACAGTGAGTGTTTTCAGGTTTCCATCCCGTTGCACAATAAGTTCCAATTCTTTTTCAGGGTTAAGCTGAATTTCATGACTGAAAGTTGCCCAATTTGTAATGCGGTATCCATTTACTGAAACAATTGTGTCTCCAGGCATCACACCTCCGACAGCAGCAGGTCCATCATCAGCAAGCCAACCTATCTGAACATTCTCTTGTGTTTTACCAATAGATTGTCCCGTTAATCCGTTAATTAACCTGACAGTGCCAGCATTGAGACCAACACTGAAAACAAACCAATACACTAATATACCGAACAAGAGGTTCACAGCAGGACCTGCGATGACAACGAACGCACGACTACCGAGCGAAGCACTCCCGAATTCGCCTTCAGCTCCAGTTTGTTCACTCGGATTTTCACCTTCCATCTGAACGTATCCGCCAAACGGTAACCAAGAGAGTTTGTATTCTGTTTCTCCCCGTTTAAACCCAACAATTTTTGGACCGAAACCGATTGAGAAAGTATTAACCTTAATCCCAGCTTTTTTTGCAGCAAGGAAATGGCCAAGTTCATGGATAAAAATAAGAAAACCGAGCGGAATAATTGCAATAAGCACCGCTTTAATAATCGGAAGAATTGAAAGAATTGGTTCAAATATCCCCATTTATATCTCCTATTTTAATGATTGCAAGATTAAGAATTTTATTTGAGTTTTTAATAGAATTTTAATTTATCTTTTGTTTTTTATTATTGAACGAGTAGTAGATTTTGCCCATTGGTCAACTTCAAGGACCTCCTCAAGTGATGGATTAGCAATTACGACATGTTTGTCCATAACGCATTCTAAAATAGCAGGAATGTCCATAAATCCGATTCGTTCCTCAAGAAATGCTTCTACTACAAC
>JAPPMR010000142.1 GCA_028818995.1 Candidatus Poribacteria bacterium
CTACGCTCCTTTATTGAAGTAGATGTCCGATCAAATGTAGAGGGTGAAATAACAGAGATTTTCGTTGAAGAAAGTAAAACTGTTCAAGAAGGTGATCCACTTCTCGAAATTGATGCGAAGCAGATTTTAGAGGATATGAAGCAGGCAGAGGCTAACCGTGATGCCCGAAAAGCTGAACTTGAGCAAGCAGACCTCCGAATTCAGATTGCTGAGCAACGCGAAAAAAGTGATCTGCTGCAGGCACAAAATGCTGTCGCTAAAGCTGAGGCTAACCTCCAATCCTTTGCCGCGAACAGACAGCAACGGATTACTGAAGCAGAGACCCTTGTTGCAACTACACAGAACTTGCTGGACCGAGACCAAATCTCACTGAAGCGGGCGGAAATCTCTCTCACACAGGCAAACTTGACACTTGATCGGGCAAAGGCAAGTGTCACATCCGCAAAAATTACCTTTGAGACAACCCAGTCCGAACACAAACGCAACGAAGAATTATTTAAACAGGAATTAATTTCTAAGCAAACATTAGAACAATCCCAAAAACAACTCGCTTCGACTAAATCCCAATATGAAACTGCACAGAAAGCAGTTGAATCCCAAAATGAAACAATTAAATCCGAAGAAGAAAATATCAAGCGGGAGAAAGTGGCAATTCAGAGCCGAGAAGCAACGCTTGCCCTAAATAAAAAGAACGTTGAAACAGTCAAAGAATCTCAAGACGCACAAGAAAAGCAATTAAAAGCAGATTTAGAAAACGCACGCACCCGACTCAAGCAAACAGAAGATACCACCGAAGAAGAAAAAGCATTGACAAAACATGCGAAAGTTAGCGCACAAGCGAATCTGTTACAAGCAGAGAGCCGCCTCAAATCTCAGCAGGAACGCTACGAATGGACGACCGTCAAAGCGCCGATGTCCGGTACAATTACACGTATTTCTGTAGAAGAGGGGGAGATTATCACTTCAGGACGGTCAGCGTTTTCACGAGGTGAGGCAATCATGCGGATTGCCGACCTTTCCCAGATGATTGTCAGAACACAAATCAACCAAGTTGAAATCGGTAGGATAAAAGAGGGACAACGTGTAGAAATCCGTGTGGATAGTTTTCGAAAAAAAATCTTTAATGGTAGAGTCAGTGAAATTTCACCAAGTTCTACCCCACGTGGGCAAGGTGGCGGTGGTGTGATTACCTTTGAGGTGGATATAGAGGTGGATATACCAGATCAAGAATTTCAACTATTACCCGGAATGTCTGCGGATGTAGATATTATTGTCTTTGAAAAACCTGATATTCTTCAAATTCCGATAGCAGCGGTGTTAAGTCCGGAGGTTTTTACTGTAAGAGCCACACTTAATCAAAACGATCTCGGGCAGTTTAAGCAAGGACAAAAACTAAAAGTCCAGAACCTCATCGGCAAACAGTTTCCTGGGCAAGTTACGAAGATTTCCCCTTCAGAAACCCGCCGCAATCTTGAAATTTTGTTTGATGAACCTCCGAAAGGGATGCGTCCTGGTCCGACAGAAATCGCTATTGTAATCTCTGAAAGCAAGCGATTGTCTGGCATAGAAGCAGAAATCAGAAGTGAACGTCAGCATTTTGTAAAACTGGACACAGGCGAACCATCCAAAAAGGATGGAGAAAAGGGTGTCAAAACGCATATTAAAGTTGGCAGGCGTAACAATACACACTTTGAAATTCTTAGCGGTTTAAAAGAAGGTGATCGCGTTTTTGTTCCTTCGATGATGGAATTGACAAGAGGAGAAGAAAATAAAAATAACAGATAATAGGTGAATTTGGTAGTCTAACTTCCAAAATCACAAGTGCGAATTCAAACAGATGACCATGATCAAGGCAGGAAAAATATATGTTAATAGATGTTCACGACATAACAAAAGTCTATGAGATGGGTGATGTGCAGGTTCATGCGCTGCGAGGCGTTACCTTCACTGTAGAGTCTGGTGAGTTTATCGCAATTATGGGACCCTCCGGTTCTGGTAAATCAACCATGATGGATATCTTAGGATGCCTGGCTACACCAACAGATGGAGAATACTACCTTGAAGGTGAAGAGGTAGGAAAACTTTCCGACAACCGTTTAGCAGATATACGGAATAAGAAGATAGGATTCGTTTTTCAGTCATTTAACCTTCTTCCGAGAACAAGCGCACTCCATAACGTTGAACTCCCACTTATCTATTCAGGATTAGGCAGAAAAGAACGTAAGCGAAGAGCCTTTGAATCTTTGGAAGCAGTCGGATTAGCGGATCGAGTTGACCACAAATCAACAGAATTGTCTGGTGGACAAGTTCAACGTGTCGCAATTGCGCGCGCCCTTGTGAATAAACCTTCAATGATTTTTGCTGACGAACCGACGGGTAACTTGGACACGCGCTCTGGTGCCGAAATTCTGGCTATTTTTGACCGCCTTAATGAGGAAGGTAATACTATCATCATGGTTACGCATGAACCAGAGGTTGCCGAACATGCAAGACGCGTCCTCCACATTCGGGACGGCCTCATTGAGCAAGATGAAAGGCGAAACTAATACTCCAACGAACCGAGTTGAAATAACCACTCCTGCTCGGCTTCATTTTTCCCTGATAGATTTGAATGGGCAACTCGGTCGAATTGATGGTGGGTTCGGATTAGCCATCACCGAACCGAAATTTGAAATCATTGCAGAACCGTCAACAGAAATTCACGTAGAATCTGTTGCCTACCATGAACGCGCTTGTGCTATTCTGACACATCTCCAAAAAACTTATCAATTCCCCGGAATCAAACTAAAATTTATCTCCGAGATCCCAACGCATAGTGGTTTTGGTTCAGGCACGCAACTTTCTCTGGGAATCGCTTCTGCTGTAAATTTGCTCTATGATCTGGAATTAA
>JAPPMR010000333.1 GCA_028818995.1 Candidatus Poribacteria bacterium
ACGATATTCACGGGTGATAATCTGCCGATAATGCGTGGGATGAATAGTGAATCAGTGGATTTAATCTACCTTGACCCGCCCTTTAACAGCAATGCGAATTACGCAGCCCCGATTGGCTCTAAAGCTGCTGGTGCGGAATTCAAAGATACATGGACGCTTGATGATGTTGATAACGCTTGGCTCGATCTCATTGAGACAAAGTATCCTGCCCTTAACCGAGTCATCCACGCTGCTATGACGAACAGCGATAAATCCTACCTTATTTACATGGCTGCTCGGTTACTGGAAATGAAGCGTATTCTAAAAGACACAGGGTCTATCTATCTTCACTGCGATCCGACCATGAGCCACTATCTGAAGTTGGTTATGGACGCTGTGTTTAGGAAAAAAAATTTCAAAAGGGAGGTTACTTGGAGCAATGAAGATACTTCTGGCTTTAAATCTAAAGCAAATAACTGGATTAGAGTAGGTGAAATTCTCCTGTATTACACCAAATCAGAAAAATATACATTCAATAAACAATATCATTCCCTCGATGAAAAAACTATAAAACGCTACGATAAAATTGATGAAAACGGTAAACGATTCAAGATATATAAGAACAAAGATGGTTCAGAAAGACGTTCTTACCTAAAGAAAGATAGAGGAGCAAGCATAGGGAGTGTTTGGACAGATATTCCCAGTTTCCAAAAAGTAAATAATACAGGTGAAAACACAGGGTACCCTACCCAAAAACCGCTTGCCCTGCTTGACCGTATCATAAAAGCAAGTAGCAACGAAGGCGACCTCGTACTTGACCCGTTCTGTGGATGTGCCACAACTCTTGTAGCAGCGGATAGACTTCAACGGGATTGGATAGGTATTGACCTATCAGGAAAAGCCGCTGAATTAGTTGTTGAACGTATCAAAGCAGATCAAGGATTGTTTGAGGAAATTATTACACGCACAGATATTCCCAAACGCACAGATTTGGGCGATATTCCCCGATATAACGCGCCTCAAAACAGAACACGATTATATGGGGAACAAGAGGGGTATTGTAATGGGTGTGGTGAGCATTTTCAAATGCAAAATTTAGAAGTTGACCATATTATTGCTGAAACCAGTGGCGGAACGGATCATATTGACAACCTCCAACTGCTTTGTGGTCATTGTAACAGAGTTAAAGGCGACCGTGGACAAGAATATCTTGTCTCAAGGATCAACAAGGATTAAAATAAGCTCGTTTTCAAGTTAAAAACTACTTATTGCGATATTAAGAGGAAAATAATAATGGGAACTGCCATTGACATAGTATTGGCATTATCAATGACAATAGCGACTATTGTTCTTGTTCGGATTACACATAAATATGTCCTACTAACACAGCAAATACTAAAAACAACTAATAAGCCTAAAGTCGTAGCATATTTATCTTACGAACCCAGTCGCCATCATATTTATTTGAATATCCAAAATATAGGGGTAGGATACGCTTCTAATATAAAGTTTGACGGTGATCTTTCCTTTACGCCTATGAAGTTATATTTTATGGAAGAAGAACCTAAAGCTCTAAAATATACAGAGCCTTTTAAAAACGGTCAGAAATTTTTAGGAGTTGGACAAAAAATTTCCGTTATACTTGCAGACAGTCATCTAATAGCAAATTTAGAAAAACAAACCCTTAGTATCCAAATCTCTTATAGCGATTCAGCAAATGAGATATTTAAAGAGGAACTCATTAAATTTGATCTTCGTACCCCAAACATATCTAACCAATCCCAATACACCGATGATATGACTAACGAATTAAAAAATATTTCACGTCAATTAGAAAGTATAAACCAAGGAATACGCGTTAAGACTCGTATGGCACACAAGGAAAATTTGCTCGCTACGATTTCACAAAAGAAATACAAAAATTAACAACAGGAAAATACTCCCCATATTGGAGTTTCAAATTCACTTACTTTAAAATGTAAAATCAAAATTAACAAATCCCAAAACTACTAATTACGTTCATTTTTCGGGTTTACTCTAAAAAATCGCAAGGAAAAATTAAAAAAGGAGAAAAACGATGGCAGAAACGATTTACGATGTCGCAGTCATTGGTGCGGGACCTGCTGGCACGCAAGCCGCAGTTTCAGCGAGCCATCAAATGCGGCATGTGCTTGTGCTGCACTCAGGAAAAGTGAGTTTTAGCCGCGGGCGCGCGTATTGGTCGAAGTCGGTGGAAATTGAGGATGCTCCGGTCTTTCCGGGTATCATCGGACCCCATTTTGCAAAAGAACTCATGAAATGGATAGAGAGTCGTCCCGTTGTTGATTTCACGCTCGGATCGGAGAAACGGAAAACCGGAATTGACATACGCGATGGCTTGGTACAAAAACTCACGCGAAACGGCGACTACTTTGAACTCGAAGCGTCTACAAAAACACTTAAACAAAATACGTCTTTAGAGATAGCACATTTTAAATCACGTACCGTTGTGGTTGCAGCTGGGTTTGACGACAAGTGGCCCGATATTGAGTTTGATCCCGGTGAGGAACGGCTCTATAAGCAGTATGCTACGGTCTTTCGCTATGCGGGTAACAAAAAAGGATGGCATGTCTGCATCCGTTGCGATGGGCATCTGCATGTGAATGAACATCTCGCGCTTCTCGGTATCGGCGACTATATCTATGAGGCAGCGATCGGCGCGCAAGACTTTACAGATAAAATTACAATTCTAACGAACGGTAGACCGCACGGTATGTCCTCATCTGTATTGGAACAGGTGAAGGCACGTAAAATTAATATCATTGAGACAAAGATTAAACGGCACATCGGTGAAAAAACAGACCTTTTAGGATTTGAGATGGTTGATGGAAGCGAGTTGTTTTTCCACGGTTTCCTTGTTGATGAAGG
>JAPPMR010000231.1 GCA_028818995.1 Candidatus Poribacteria bacterium
TTCCGCGCAGACCTCTATTACCGCCTCAATGCCTTTCTGATGTATTTGCCGCCTCTGCGTGAGCGCAAGGAGGATATACCGGAATTGGCCGAGTATTTTAAGACTCGCATGGCATCGCATTTGGGCAAGGACATAGCTCCCTTGACGGCAGAGGTTATTGAAGTGTTGCAAGGCTACGATTGGCCAGGCAATGTGCGGGAATTAGAGCATACCATCCAGCGGGCTGTCATCTTGTGTGCTGATTCTCAAATTGGCGTGGGAAATCTCATATTGTATGATTCTCAGATCGGAGATATAACTTTGGATCACAAGCAGCGCACCTTCTCCACTTTTCAAGACCGCGAAGTCGTGCCTTTGGAGGAATTTGAACGCCGTTATATCCTCGGTGTGCTCGAAGCTACCAACTATCAGATAAAGGGGGCCAGAGGCGCGGCGACGCTGCTGGGATTACCGCCTTCTACGCTATATAGCAAAATGGAAAAACTGGGCATTAAAAAATTAAATGAGATTATATAATTCCCTTATTCAGCCCGCTACTTTTACACGACCTCTTGTTGCCCTTCCACTGGTACGAAATTAATCTCAACCCTTTGATTCAATGCGATCGCGATTCTTTGAAGCATCGTAAGAGAATGCCCTTCATAATCCGCATCTTCAAGACGTGCAATAACTGGCTGTTTTGATCCAATTAATTCTGCCAATTCAGTCTGTGTCAAGCCTGCTGTCTTTCTAACTTTATAGATCAAACGAGCAACTTCTGCATTGACAGTCTCCTCAGCAATCATTTGCCGCAATTCTTCATCATCCCCTGTTACATCATCTATGATTCGATTTGCATCTCTTGTCTTAGCCATTGGTCACGTCTCCTTCAAACAAATGCTGATCAGGATTTGTCTCAAAACTCCTCTTCCGCCCCACTGCGCGATCCAAATCTCTGCGTGGTATTTGATCTTCCTTCTTTAGGGCATGAGCCAACACGCTGGCTTCCTGCCTGTAGAAAAAGTATAGAATTCGATAATTTACTCGACCTCGCCGAATGCGTAATTCATAAATTCCTTGATCTAAATAATCTGCAAGCGGTCGTCGCAATTCGTGGCCAAGTTGAGACAACATGCGAATCCGGGCAACGCATTTCGCGTACCCCTGACGATCCGTCCGTTTCAGTTCTTTCAACCAGTCCAATACTGGAATCCGATTTCCGTCTTTATAAAAGAAAACGCTTGTCTCTGGCATCCGCCTACTCACAATATGACCCGTCTAAGCCTTTATAACAATATTATTATAAAAGCGATTTTGAATGTCAAGGCCAATCATCCTCCGAAATTCAGCTATCAAGTTCTGATAGCGCAATATTCTCATGGCAGACACGTTGTCCCGGATTGGAGTTACCCCGTTTAAGTGGATAGTGTAGAAGGTTACTCAATCATCCTGTGCCATCAGTTTTGCGTAGGTGATGGGCGTTTATAAGATTATACACCAAAATCTGTCAGAAACCGTTGCAGAGCCACCATCTCTTCCGCCCCCTCCCGTTGTAATCCTGATAGAAAAATGGGCGATATATCATCCAATAAAAACAATTTACAGAAATATAGGGACGCTATCTTCCTGAACGGGGGTTATACAAACCTAAAAAGAAAGAAGCGTTTTTCGTGCATTATCCTGTTGTCATACCGAATATTTCAACGAACACAAGAAAGTCAGCAATATCTATCTGACCATTTCCGTTCAAATCCATACGGGCATCAAAATCTTGATCTCCTTCTTCGGTGCCGAATACATCGACGAATAGGAGGAAATCAGGAATATTAACGATGCCGTCTTCGTTGAAATCGGGGGAAGGCGCATTAAACCTGATCACTTCTGTCGTTGTGATTTCTTCAGACGATGTCTGGCCTTCAGCAATAAGCAGGACCTTCTTAATCCCAATGGAAAACTCCCGATCTGTTACATCCACTGCGGTGATAAACTCAGCCCGTGCTAAAAAACCAGAAGCTGGCAAAGTAACAGGTGCATTAGGGAGGAAGATTACGCCATGCCCTATTTGACGGGTAAGCCCAACAAACGCACTATTCTCGGTTTTGACATAGGTCAAAACAGACGCATCAATGCCAAATTCGACTGTTGCACCAAGCAGCGGTGTGGTCACACCTTTTGCAAAAACTTCAACCACAATTTTTGTGCCCTGTCCAGATACTGTGCCTAATGTAACGCCATTATCTATCTGATTGCCTGCTCCTCCATCGGCAATCAAATCAAGCGACAAAACAGCATTTGCATTGGGACCAGCAGTCGCTTCTCCTGTACATATCAACAAACCAAAAAGGACAAACAAAAATAATCCTTTTCTCAAAAACATTTGCAATCCTCCGAAAAAAATGTGAAAACTACTCTCCAACTCCATTTTATATAACGCAAAAAGCGTGCCAATATGAGCGTTTTTCAGAGATCTATATTCGTAAAGCGTTGTTTTACATAAAGAAAAAGAGTCAATCTGACTATATCATAGCGTCGCAGGATAGTCGAATTGGCTCTTTTTAAAGACCTTATATCGTCTTAAAAGACGTAATGTGGTCTCAATCGTCCCGAGACCATATTACATTCTTCATTATCATTTTTCGGTGGTATGCTGTTGTGTTCCGAGGCGGTGGTTGGAGATGTCTCGTTAGATGAAGTCAGGCTCGAGGCTACCCTGACAAAGCAGTAAGCGGCGTCAGGTGGGACATGGAGTTTGGAATTGACTCGTTTTAGTGGACAGTAAAGAAAGCACCCCTATTTTTTCAGCTATCAAGTCCTAATAGCGCACCCTTCTCATAGCGCGGTAAAGAATCAAGCTCTTCATGCAAGAGCTGTCTCGAACGCTATCAGATTGCGGGTCTCGCGGCTGAA
>JAPPMR010000310.1 GCA_028818995.1 Candidatus Poribacteria bacterium
GATAGGGGCAACCGAATGAATTTTCTAAAACCAGTAGAAGAAGATGCAAAGGACTCTCTTACACTGTTAATTACGAATATGTCAGGTGCTATTGGTGCAGCCATCATTGGCGATCCCACGGGTATGGCTGCTGCAGTTATTCCAAGAATTATCAACGAGGTAATACACCGAATAATCTTCCCTCTTACTAGCCCAAGTGAATCTAAAAGGTTATATCAATGGGGAAAACAAACGGCAGGAGGTATTGCTCAAAGAGTAAATAACGGTGAAGAATTTCGGAAGGATGGGTTCTTTGAAGAAACCCCTACGAATCGGTCTAACTTTGAAGAGGTTGTTGAATCAACTTTGAAAAAGGTTGCAGTGCAGGTGATAGATACAACCGAGGAACCTAAAGTAAAATTTATGAGGTATTTAACTGAAAATTTTCATTTCGATGAAGATTTGGATATGGCTACATATCGCCAGATTTTAAAAGATCTTGAGGATCTCTCTTATCGGCAACTTTGTATAATAAGACTTATAAGTCTCGGACATCAGAAAGTGGGTATTGATCCCATAAATGAGATAGAACAAGTACCTCAAAACAAGCAGACGAGATTTTATTCTATTGGCAGAGACTTTGAAAATTTGATGGATAATCACTACATTATATCGGCATCTATTCCAAGATATTCAGAAATAGGTGACCCGTTCTTGCGTTCCCCTGGTTCGGGATCGCTTCCAGACTCTACAAAACGATTGGATCGATTCGTGAACCTAAATCAGATTCCAGATGCGGATATTGAGAAAACTTTTTCATTATGGAAGGTAAAAATAAAAAAAGAGGGCGAACCCTAATGCAACACCACCTTGCTGTCCTATTACCCCAGCGGATAGAATTAATTCTTGACGGGCGCAAAACAATTGGAAGTTGGTTCACCAAAACTCGACGTGCCCCCTACGGCAAAGTCAATAAAGGTGACATCGTCTATATGAAAGAGAGTGGTGGGCTAGTCAAAGGGCAGTTCACCGTCGCTAAAGTGGAAACCTTTGATACCATAACATCGGTCGATGTGCTTGATATTTATGCGAATTATGGTGAAGAGATATTTGGTATACGTCACTTCTCTGAAGAATGGGACGAGTGTTATAAATCTGGATTGTTAGCTGAGGAATTGAAGGATTGGAGTAACTCAAAATACGCTACACTCATCCATATCACAGACCTAATTCCTTTTCCCAAACCCTTTCGGTTTCCGAAACGAGACCAAAGATCATGGGTGCTGCTGGACGCACCCCTCAATCAATCGCTGACCGATAACTAAAAACAATGGGAATAGGAAATGACAAAAATCCGAACTCGCTCTCAAAGAAGATCCTACTGTTCTTGTCCCACTGGTAAGGGGGATACAGGGGGTTGAGGGATTTAAAGGTAGTAGACACACGCCGTGTGCCGTAAAACATTCGCCAATTAACGAAACCTCGATCCCCTGTTGACATCCACCAAAACCTGTCAGTGAAAGGAAATGACACTTCTCAAAATTTGCGGTTCATTCATCGTTTATGTAGCTGTAAGCCCACAAAGCCCTATCAAGGGATCGCATGCTAAAACCCTTCTCTTTTGCAATATCTCGGCAAAAATATACATACTTCCGCCAGAACGGCTTCGGTGCTTCGCGCTTCAGAAGATACAAGACGCAAGCGTTATCTCAACGGTTCACCCTAAAGATCCGCTTTGTGGCGAGTCCGCTTGCATCTACTATCAACAGCCCTCCACAAAACGAAGGTGCATCACGGATAAAATCGGCGGGCTAATTGCCGAAAATACGCCAAACGCCAACCGAGTACCGCAAAGCATTTTAGATATCCCCACTGATACCGACACCGGTTTCTCGAAAAAATCCTTTCGAGAATCACCTCTAAGCCCCTTTGAATCCCCTCCCCTGTGGTAGAACCCACCGAAATACCAACAGGACAGGTAGGGACGCCGTTTTGTCAAAATACATGAACATCAGGAAAGGCACACCATCAGGAATTCCCCCCCACACTCCCTGTCATGTGCAGGAGACTGTCGGTCGGAGTGCTGGTGAAGACAGTCATCACGGTTTCCGGTCTTTCACCGTTTCGGCAGGCACAGGCACGTCGAAACCCTTCCACAGCGCACTGCCTACACTACACCCACTGATGTAATCCAAACAACACCCACACTCTACGACCGCCAGAAACTTTTCTATAAACCCGTATACGCATTGTTATACAAGCCTACCGTAGGAGGGAATTCCAATTACCGACACCTGACGACCTCCCTTTTCTAGACGAAAGCAGAGGAGGTATCTCTCTAAAGTCCCGGTATTTTCAAGGTATCAGTATTGAACGAGCGGGTCTTGTAACGCTGCTTCCGACGCAATATCCCAGAGTTCTTGCAAATCTTTATTCGCATTTTGTAAAGCTTCCTTTCGTGAGTCAGATACACCCAATAATGGGGAGGGAAACAATGGGAATTCCCAAAGTGACCCAACGGAACAAAATGGGATCCACAGAAAAACAGATACGGACACCTTAGAACACAATGGGACTGTGGACGCCCCCCCCCGCTGTCATCGTGGTTCTCGAAGATCAGGTCGCCGTGTTCTTGACTTCTTTTCTAAAAAGTGTTATCCTTAAATCAAATGAGGATATCCGGTACGATGCGGCGCGTTTGAGAGGGGCCCGCGCGGTTTCGCATCATTATTTGGTTAAAACCCGCCCCTGTTTTTGTTTATAGAAAGGGAGTGAACGAAATGGCAAAAAAGAACGATCTCGCCAGACAAAAAGGCAGAACACGCGCCGGTGAAGGAAAGCAACGCTCAGACAATGACTATGGCTATTCGCATCGGAGGGGGATTCTTTTCACAGAGAGCGATAG
>JAPPMR010000103.1 GCA_028818995.1 Candidatus Poribacteria bacterium
CATTAAAAGGTGTAGTTTTTGCCCTATCAACCGCTGCATAAACAGAGATTGCACGTTCACCTTCGAAGCGGCGAATATCCGAATAGCCTTTCTCTTCAACGATATTCGCTACATCTTTTAAAGGGACAATCGTTCCTATAGGCGTTGCTATCAATAGGTCATTTAGTTGTTCGATTGTTTGTAAACGATCTTCATTGTATTTGACGATTACATCAATCGCTTCATCTGCCTCACGGTAGGTTGTTGCTTTTGCACCTTCAATAGCGGTACGTACAGTTTGTGCAACTTGTAGAGTAGACATTCCGAATAGGGATGCTTTTTCTGGTTTCAAATAGATGCGTAATTCAGATTTACCAACGCGAAAATCATCTCGAATATCTTTTACACCATCTATCTGGCTTAATGTGGTTTTTAACCGATCTACAATTTCTGTTAATGTTTCAAACCGAGGCCCCTTGACTTTGACTTCAACGTCTTGTCCTTGTGGAGGACCTCCTTCTAATTTGACAAAATTGGGTTTTTTCTCCATGCCGCTGATATTAGCAGTCTTTCGTCGTAAGGAATCTATGATTTGGTCAGTATTCCGAGTACGTTGATCTTTCGGAACAAGCTCAATGATGAGTTCACCAAAATTGGAACCATAGGTAATGCCTTCAGGAAGTCCTGAGGTAGGCGTATGTAAACCGATGTTGCTGACAATAGCAGCAACCTCCTCTTCTGGCAAAGTTTTGGCTGCATCTTCAAGTTGTGCAATAATAGCTGTCGTTTCTTGTATGCCGTAGGACGGTGGCATCTCTGCCTTAACATAAAATTGTGGAAAATCTTCACCGGGAAAAAGCTCCTTGTCAAGTACTAAAAAAGCACTGATGCAAGCGATCAATCCAATGACAAGAACACTTCCTACAAAAATATACCTTTTTCGGATCGTGATTTTAAGGATTCTAATATATCGATTTCGAATAAGGTCAAAAATCGTAGTGAACCATGCAAAAAAGCCTGTAAAGAGGATACTCAAGGTGAAAGCCCGCGGGGATCGGGTGCGGAGGTTGTCAAGTCTGCTGCGTCCTGTCCGGGTTGTGGCTTTTCCCCATTCAGATACGTGTGCGGGCAAAATAACGAAAACTTCAAAGAGAGATGCTACCAAGACTATAATCGCCATTATTGGAACGATCCGCATAAATTGCCCTGAAACACCAGACATAAACATCAAGGGACCAAATGCACCAATTGTTGTCAAGCTTGCCGCCAAAACCGGCCAGCCGACCTCTTCTGCCCCGCGAATAGCAGCGACTTTCGGTGATTCGCCTGCCTCAATGTGCCGATAGGTATTTTCTATTACAACGATAGCATCGTCAACAACAATCCCAACAACCAAGATGAGACCAAACAGTGCTACGCCACTCAGTGTATATCCAGCTATTGACATGAACCAAAACGTCGCCATAAACGCTACCGGAATACCGAGCGCGGCAAACAGGGCATTTCGCCAACCGATGAATAGGAACAGCATCAATATAACAAGAATAAGCCCGAAAACTGCGTTTGTTTCAAGAATACCCAATCTCTCTTTTAAGATAACGGAATAGTCGTTGACAGGTGTCAACACGGCACCTTCAGGAAGTTCGATTTGACGTTTTTTTACCAGCTCACGAAGTTCTGCGACCAAAGAGATGGTATTTCCATCTTTCTTTTTTTGGACACTTAGGCTGATTGACGGTTCTCCATCAATACGCGAAAGTGTGCGTG
The DNA here is from genome assembly GCA_028818995.1 of Candidatus Poribacteria bacterium. Next base: position 1,747 of record JAPPMR010000103.1, read on the forward strand.
CTTCCTCATAAGTGTCAGAAACTGTGGCAATATCGCGAAGTCGAAGTGGTGTCCCAGAAGGTTGTACGCTGATGATTGTATCGCCAATGTATTCTGGATTTGGGAATTCACCCATTGTACGCACCATAAACTCGGTATTGCCAACCTCCATTGTGCCAGCAGGTAGATTTAGATTTCCGACTTGTAGTGCAGTGGTAATCGCAGTAATCGGAAGGTTATATGCTTTCAATCGGTCTGGGTTAATTTCAATCCATAACTCCCGCTCGCGAAGGCCGGCGATTTGCACTGATGCGATGTTCTTAATCTCTAATATTTCTTCTTTTAGATTCTCCGCAATATCCCGCATCTGTGCCTCTGAAATGCTACCACCGACAACAATCGTCAACATCGGAAAACCGGACGAAACATCCAATTCCATAACTCTGGGATCGTCTAAAATCTCTTCCGGTAGATCATTCACGCCTTCAACGGCTGTTCGGAGATTTTCCATCTCTTTATCAAATTCTCGATCACCCATCTCATCAAAATCAACTGAAATGACTGATCTTCCCTCTGAAGAGGTGGATAACATTAAATTGATTTTGTTGACGTTTTCCTCAATCGCCTCTTCAATTGGTGCAGAGACTAATTTTTCAACTTCTTCTGGAGATGCGCCTGGGTATAGTGTCGTTACGGTAGCACTTTGTAGTGCGATTTCCGGGGTGAGTTCCCTTGGTAGGTTTATCCATGCATACAACCCAAAAATAATAATAAGAATCATAAGCATGTTTGCTAAAACAGGGTTGTTCACGGATATTTTTGGAATGGACATGACGGTAAAATTTCTCCTTCGTGTTTATTTATTAGGTGCTATATGTTTTTAGGTGCAAATAAATTGGTTTTTAAAGCTGATGTCTATTATAGTAAAATCCGAAAATATGTTCACATTTCCATGAACAACAAACCCTACACCATCACCGCTGGCGAGGTTTCCTAACCTCGCTAATGTAAAGGTAATTATGGATTTTACTATAATTCGTATCTAATGGTGTTTTGAAGATGAAGCATAACAAAGGCGGATGCTTGCACACCCGCCGCATTTTATAGTGGAATCCATAATTACTTATACATTTTTATGATTTCATCAATTGAC
>JAPPMR010000908.1 GCA_028818995.1 Candidatus Poribacteria bacterium
CCGCTGAATGCCATACGCGCATTCATAGCGTTGATTTGGTAGGGACGATATGTTTATCTTTCTATGCCGTTCCTACGGAACTCAAGAGGGAGGGACAACATTTTCTATAAACATTGCGTCCCTACGGGACTAAAGCGACCACATAATACAAATCAAAATTCTTAAATCGCCATCTATGGTTCGGTTTCCTAATCGCACTTTGAGCATCAAACTTTTAGTTTGTGCATCCGTGAAACAAGGGGAATGCCATAAGGCATTATAGCTTTGATTTACTAACAGTTTGCGCTACAAATATCGCTTGGACCGAACCCACGTTACATATAAACCACTTTCTTACCAATCCTCAACCAATTGCACCAACAACCGAACACCGTAGCCGGATGCCCCTTCTGGGATATAGGTTGAGTTCTTCATTCCCCAAGCGGTACCTGCAATATCAAGGTGAACCCATGGGTATCCTTCAGCAAATTTCTTCAAAAACGCTGCACCAGCAAGCGTTCCAGCAGTGCCATCTCCAATGTTCTGCACATCGGCAACTTTGCTTTTAACACCTTCATCATAATCATCCCAAAGCGGCAATTCCCAGACCCGCTCGTGTGTTTTATCAGCGGCTTTCTTCACCTTTTCCATGAGAGCATCATCGGTCCCCATTGCCCCTGCAGCGATATGTCCAAGGCATGTAATCACAGCACCCGTGAGCGTGGCTAAATCTATAACACCCTTCGGTTCATACTGTGCAGTCCATCCCAGTGCATCAGCCAAAATTAGCCTCCCCTCAGCATCGGTATTGAGAATCTCAATCGTTTTTCCACCGTAAGAGGTGACAACGTCTCCCGGTTTAATTGCAGTTGAACCCGGCATGTTTTCTGTTGTCGCAATTATACCGATTACGCGTACGTTCGGTTTCAGATGTCCGATTACCTGCATCGCACCTAAAACAGCTGCAGCGCCCGACATGTCGTGTTTCATTTCGTGCATGCCGCTGCCGGACTTAAGCGAAATCCCACCAGTATCAAATGTGATCCCTTTTCCTACGAGTGCTACGGTATCGTGTTCTTCACCTTCAGGCGTGTATTCCAATATGATAAATCTGGGTTCTTCAATACTGCCTTGTGCAACGGCTAAAAGTGTGCGAAAACCTTTTTCTTCAAGCGTTGGCTTGTCAAAAACTGTGCAGTTGAGTCCAACTGTTTCTGCCACCTCTTCAGCCTTTTCAGCGAGTTGTGTCGGTGTAAGGTGGTTCCCAGGTTGATTGCTGAGGTCACGAGCAAGGATAGTGCCGTTAGCGATTGTTTGTCCTCGTTCAACGATGCGTTCTAAGGACGATTTCTCTACTTCGCTCCCTACAAGAAGGGTCATAGATTCCAGTGTTTTTTCTTCGTCTTCATTATCGTCGTTTTGTGTTTTGTGCTGTTTGAATTCGTAGAGTGAGAGAAGACTCGCTTCAACAGCTGCCTGTGCCCAATCGTCTTGGGTTTCAGGTGGAATGGGGACGGTGATAGATTTTAGGCCCATATCGCGTGCCTGACGGGCAGTGTGACCTGCAACTTGACGCACTTTTTCCGCATTGAGTTCTGCATAGATACCAAGACCGACCAAAATGATGCGAGGGGCAGCTATAGCACCGTTCGTATAAAGCACACTGGTTGTTTTCGGTTTGCCTTTGAAGTCTCCGAGATTTAAAAATGCTTGGATGCGTCCCTCTAAAGATGCATCGGCGGCTAAGAGTAGTTCATTGTGCAAATCATCTTCAAGAATTGGGATGAGCACAGCATCGGTTTCTGCTTGGCGAAAATCACCAATTTCGACAGTAATGTTCATATATATTCCTTTTCATTATTATACCATTTCTAATTGACAAATTGTCATAATATATTGTAGGTCGGGTTGAGGAACGAAACCCGACAAATGCCACACGGGAATGCCAAATGGCATTCATACCCGGGGGATGCCTACAGGCGTTCATACCGTTGATTTCTTGATTTGGACAGGACGCTATAAAAAGTCGGGTTTCGCTATCGCTTCTACCCGGCCTACGAAATAATGTCCTATTATCATATAGAAATGGTATTATTTCGCGGTATAAATGACTCCCGCTTCAGATTTCATAAAGCGAATTGATGTTAAGTTTAGTGCTTAGTCAAGTGCTAATTGATAGGCCGGAAAATAATCGGGAATCGGAGTTCCCTCCTACCATAAGCAGTCCATCGGTAGGAGCGATCTCCGAATCGCGACCTACAATAATATGTTGACGAAGCATTATGTCTTTTTCTGACTGCTGATGGCTGACAGCAAACTGCTATTAAGATTTCCGCATGCCCGTCAAAACAACAAGGGGTTCCGTGCTTGTAACAGTTAATGAATGATAGGTATTGGCGGGAACATCAATGCGGTCACCGCGTTTAACAGTGTCGTCGTCATCAGCAACTTTCACATCTGCTGTACCAGATAGCACGCAGACGACTTCATCTTGAGTGTGAATATAGTCGAGGTAGGCACCCCCGGGGCGTCCTGTCCACTGATACGCATCAAAGCCTTCGGATTGCAACTGCTCTTTTAAAGCATCAATGTCATCATTCTCTTCTAACCAACATGTTTTCCATTTCATTTGCCAACTCCAAGTATATCTGTTACGTTTTTTGTATCATCATTTTCTGATAGCGTGCCCCGATCTTCAATATGACGTTCCAACCGATCCCGAAAGTCAGAAAGGCATGCCAAACTGAAATGGTCATCGTCTCCATTCTTGAGTTTCGAGATGTCTGCCGGGTCAACCGCCAGAAGTTCCGCTGCCTTTACGTTTCTCAACCGAGACTTCTTGAGAAGTGTAAATACTTCAAAAGTCAACTTCGTTCGAAACGACAAGGCTTCGGCC
>JAPPMR010000137.1 GCA_028818995.1 Candidatus Poribacteria bacterium
GGGGGAAATAATGAACACAGTGCCTTTTGACCAACTGGGGCCTGGACAATCTGGAAGACTCGCGTATCAAGTACTCGGTCAGGACGGGCCAATTTTTAACCCGCAGAACATCCGCTATTTACCGCCAGACAGTCCCGAGATACCCGTCAATGCTATGGGGATAGGTACATCGGGCCTATCTGCTGGCCTGGCCGGGGCCAATCTTATTGCTTCTATCTTGAACCTGGGAGTTTCTGTCTATATCGCACACAGAATTAAAAGCCTTCACAAAAAAATGGACTATTTACAAGAAATAATGAATCGCATTGAACATAAGATTGACTATATCATGACGAAAGTTGATCGCATAGATACGCAGGTTGCTGAAAACAACCTGCGGCATGCGTTAAACCACCTGCTCCAAAGAGCTGTGTCTTCTGAGGGGATTGACCTGAGAGTTCTTGCGGATCTTCATAGTGACTTTGAGAAGTTTTGTGATTCGTTGTCCTCGCCTCTCATCCTCAACTTTGGCCTTCGGCTTTCCAGCGATATCCGTGGACAACTTCAACAAATCTACGACCTTGCTTATGAGATTCGGAGGTTGATCGCTCGACATTACAATATCTCTATTGATGGAGACCCAGAACAGGCAATTACTGTGAACAATCCTGGGGATTATTTTTTATTTTGGGGTGGCAACCTTGAGATTCTTGTTGAAGCAACTATGACGCTTACAGACGATTTTCCTGGTATTCATGGTACTAACCAATTCGAAATGATGGGATTGATAGACTTTGATGATTATCTTCCTGAGCCTCATTATTCTATATTCGAGGATGAAACAACCTCTGAAGAGATAGGGCAAGGGCTGTATGATCTCTGCTGCGCGTGGCTCTATCAAACCGACGCAGGATTATTATGGCGGACATGGACAGAATTGAATGGAATTGCCGATGGCTACGAAAACGCCTTTTGGCCTCAATTAAAAGAAGTTGAGCCGTGTGGATTTAATCAGATTGATGTTGCTTGCGACGTTGATTGAGGATGCCTGATGTTGCTTGGAAGAACCGCGCGAGATCAGGCTATAAATGGGGATGGGTGAATGGATGTCGGGAACATCATTCGAGCTATAGATTCTCAAAATTATCACATCACCAACCATGCAGATGAAGAAGCCGAAGATGATCAACTGGATATTGAAGAAATATTTCATTCCGTACGCAATGGCGAAATTATCAAAGACTATCCAGAAGATCGACCACACTCGAGTTGCCTGATATATGGAAAAAATATAGCTGGAAAGCCAATCCACAGTGTTTGGGCATACGATGAGGGAAATCAACGGGCAATTTTGATTACTGTTTATCGCCCAGACCCAGCGCGTTGGATCAATTGGCGCGAAAGGAGAACGGAATCATGACGCTGTTTGACAAATGTCCGGTATGCGGTGGCGAGATTGTTGAAAAGGAAGTCGTGAAGATTGTGCGAGGTGGAAATCTCAAGGAGACCGTGAAAGCGCAAGCCGAAGTTTGTCTCCGTTGTGGTGAACGCTTTTACGCGCCCGATGTTGTAAAACGTTTCAAAAAGATCCGATCAAGACTTAAAAAAGAGGAAGAAATGACTGGTTTCCCAAATACAGCAAATGCAAGGCTCCTGACCAAATTGGATTATGAGATCTGGTTTCTCGGTTTTTTGGAAAAACGCTATGATATAGTTCAAGAAAATGACGCCCCTCCAGTGCTTAGGATCACGAGTGGTGATCAGATTGTCCATGCAACGATACCCTTGGAAGACTACCTTTTCATTGACAACACACCCCTAAATGCTATGATGCCTCTCACTTTTATTGCTTGCTACAAGACTCTGGATATGATCTTCGAGTGGATACTTGAAGAGAATCAGACATTGGGAAATATCTCAAATGTACCTTGGAGATTTGAGGAAAAAGTGACAATGCTGATGCACACACCCAATCTCCAACTTCCCAACCTGTTTAAGAATCAACCCTACCTTTACGACTACTCAAAGGCACTCTTTTGCCGCCTGCTACCGTATCGCAATGAGGTCATTCACAACAATAGCTTCTCTGTCTCCGAAGACATATTGACCCTGTCGAGTTCCAGAACGGGAACCACCCTGAACTTGAGCATTGAACAGGTCGGTTGTCTGGTGCGTTTCGTGCGTGTGTTCGTCCGTGCTTTGGCCGGTGAGGTTGTCGTTGGCGATTACAAGAACAAGATACTTCGCTACTACCTCGACATCATCGCGCCGGTGCATGGGTTATCAGTCTTCAATCAACAAATGCCGCGTTTCGTGCATGTCGAACTCACTGTGCCCAAGCAAGGCGCGTCCTTTCCAGCAGACTTGAAACAAGTGCGTGATAAAGTTACATCCCATTTTCCAGCCCCTGAGGTGTTCTTTGACCTTAAAGTACAGGCTGTAGAGGGCGAGAATCTCATTGCAAAATGGTACTTCGCACCAGAAGAAGTTCCAGATATGGACGTAATGACCTTTTACGAGGAATCTCACAAGGCGCACCGAGTGGCACTCGTTGAATCACAGACAATAAATGCATAAGTAGCTACCTATAAGTTCTGTGATATAAGGGAATGTGGGAAAAACAGACTGGATTACTGGCGTTGTGCCTACGGCGTGGCGGCTTAAAACATGCCGCAATGACAAGTTTTATACCCCTTATTTGATGTCGCTACCCTTTGCTTATAATGGCTGAGCAATATATTAAAAAATTTTGGACGGGTTACTTAACATGAGTAATAAAACGTGTTTTAGATTATTGGGACTATTAATCCTGCTGTGCTCTGTGGGACAGGCGGATGCCCTCTCGCAATTTGCATTATTGACGGCCAATCGATGTGTGAACTGTCACATCACCG
>JAPPMR010000555.1 GCA_028818995.1 Candidatus Poribacteria bacterium
GTGAACCTTCATTACCGAGTAGTATCCTGCGTAATATTTGGCACAAGATAGCCTCTTCAGGATCCGTTGTCCCTCCGATGATCCAACTCAGCATCAAGTATGTCTTTTCAGCGAGGGACTCATCTGCACCAATTGGGTAGGTATCCGTTACAGTCCGTGGAGATTTCCACTTCGGTTGTTGTGTGATTTCCGGTCGGAGCGGGTGTAGAAACCCGCTTGTATCTGTCTTTGGTATAGCCGCCAGTTTATCAGCGAGAAATAAGAGATAATCTTGTGTTGGGATATTGCCGTAGAAGAAGAAATAGCTATTGTGTGGATGGTAGTAGGTTTGGTGATAAGTTTTCAATTGTTCGTAAGTTAAGTCAGGCATAACCAGATAATTTCCACCACCATTGTAGGCATAGCAGGTATCAGGCAGAAGTCCACCGACCACCGCAAGAGTCAAGCAGTATCTCGGATGGGACAAGCCAATTTTCACCTCATTATAAACGATCCCGTTTATTTTTAAATCTCCTGTCGGTTGATCCGGGTCCACAGGTTCGAGATGATGTCCTTCACGTTTAAAGGTATCCTCGGTTAGTAGTGGATGAAAAACCGAATCAAAGTGGACTTCTGCAACATTAAATAGGTCTTTTTTGACATTGTTTGAGGTGTAGTACAAGGCATGACCAGGCCAGTTCATTGCATTCGTACTATCATAAGTCGCCAGACTCATCTTCATTATCTCAAAGAACACACCTTTTATCGGATAGTTCCGAGATCCTTTCGTTACGGAGTGTTCAAGGATATGGGGCAATCCTGTATCATCAAATGTTGGTGTTATTGGACTGATTGAAAACAGGTTTCTGGAGTCGTCTGTCCAGAGATGCAGCAGTCGCGCTCCGCTATGTGGATGCAAGAGTTCTATTGCTACTGCCCGCAATTCGTCAATAGGTGTGATAGCTTTAACTTCAAATCCATGAAGTTTTTGCCCTTGTTGTAAATCAACGGGCGGGTGTGAGGCCCCGCCATTACCACCTGCGAGTTTTGTATCCATTTTTACCTCAATGGGTAGGTTTTACATATTATTTTGCTAAATTGGCACAAACCAATTCATTGTCATTTCGCGCGAAGACGTGCTTATAAGCAAACGCTGGATGTGCCCATGTAACCCCGCCTCTTTGGTTCAATTGGTCTCGCGTCGGTTCAATCAATTTGGCACGACTGATAACATTTAGTCCTTCAGGTGAAAGTTCTGTTATGAGAAGTTCACCATGCTCATTGAACATCCATACTTTATCGTCGTTTTGAACAAAGTGGATATTGCTCCAACGCGCTACTTTGACAGCGGAAAGATCTTCCCAAATCCGATCTCCGTTTCTTGCATCTATACAACGAAGTTCACCATAACTGTCTACACCGTAGATATAATTTCCAATGCGTACCGGTGTAGCCATCGTTGTATGGAGTGCCTCTGTGTTCCGCTCGTCTGTACCTTTACGGTGCCAGTCGAGTTCCACATCCAGCTTGTCTTGTGCCAACTTCAGCATAAGTGAACCTTGAATAAAGTGAGTCATAAACAGTTCGTTCTGGTCAAAAACAGGTGTAGCAATTGCAATCTCAAAACGTTTTGGTGGAAGCGGGAAAAGCCAATGCACAGCACCTGTTTGTGGGTCAAGAGCAGCGATATTAGCACCTGTCCAGCAAATTAAGACTCGCTCACCCGCCTGCGTAATAATGATCGGGGCAGAATATGAAGCGTTATCATTAAGTGCTTTCCACTTTTCCTCACCCGTTTTTCTATCAAACGCAACGATACAAGCATCCGGCTTTCCTCCAATCTGGACGATAAGATTATCTGCTTCAACAATAGGCGCACATGCGATGCCCCAGATTGGCATATTGATGTCATACTCGGTATTTAGGTCTCTTTTCCACACAATGTCGCCAGTAACGGCATCAAAACAGTGCAGATGTCCCATAGACCCTAAAGCATAAGCAAAGCCATCGTGTACAGTGACATTCGCACGGGGACCCGCTGTATATTGGATTGTGTATAGACAATCGTAAGTGTAAGACCAGATTTCTTCTCCTGTTTCCCAATCGAAGCAGTGAACGCGTTCGACCTGTTTTGGTTTTGTGAGCCTGTCGGTGATATAAACGCGTCCATCAGCCACACTCGGTCCACTATACCCGCTGCCAATGGGAACACTCCATCGAATAGGAATTTGTTCCCCATCAAATTTTTCAATAATACCGGTTTCTTTCCAAACACCATCTCGGTTATCTCCACGCCACTGAGACCAATCATCGGCGGTTGCCAATTGTCCTTGCATCAATATTACGGCAAATAGGGTGATGAATAAGTATGTAAAATGTTTCATGGTTTTATGTAAAACTCCTCTGCCAGAGTATCACTTTTGGTAGACCTCTGGTATTCTTAATTTTGTGTGTTTCTGTTTGAGTAAATCTGAATTCTGTTGTATTCTGCGATACTTTTCTCATTCAAAATTCCAATTATATTTTATCATTTTATGACAGGTTTGTCAATGGAAAACAAGAACATGCCAGGGTTATTCAGTTTTCAATATTTTTGATGGTTTTTGCTATGACGTTAATTTTATATGTTGCCATCTTGTCCGTGTCTTTAGTCCCATAGGGACGCTATGTTTATAGTACAAATCCCAAAATCCGTGAAAACAACAAAAACACGTAGTTAACTGGCACAAGTCATTAATATAACCAGAATCTGCCCTCCATAGAAAAATAACGAAAAAAATCTTAAAATCTTCATTTTTTTCAGATTATGCACGTTTTTAGCACCAAAATTACGTCTTTATAGTAAACTTTAGAATTAACGGGACATTTTTAGACGTAGGAGGGAACTCCGA
>JAPPMR010000719.1 GCA_028818995.1 Candidatus Poribacteria bacterium
AAGATAGGGATTTCGACTCCATCAAAACCCATTTCAGCAACTTTTGGAATAAGGTCAGCGGTTTCTCTGTCAAATTTATCTGCCCAGAGTAATAAATTTACACCAAACTTCGGCATTTTTTGTTATTCTCCTTATTGTCTATTTTTGTGCAGTTTAGCACAAATTGCAAAGCACTTCAACGTGTATGTGTCAGGTCATTTAGCGTAGAAACTATGTATTAATCCGGATTATACTCAGACGCCAAAACATAAAAGAAGTGACAAACTGTGTTTTCATCAGATAACTCACGTTTATTCTGATTTTCAGAATCCTTCTGCATATCAAATTCTAATCGTGAACCTGCGGGCAAAAAAATAGGTTCACTGTAACGGTAAATATCGAACCATTCATTCAGCCATTCAATGTGAGATTCTTTAACCCATAGCATCTTAATGTGTTCATCTGTGGGAGTTTTGGCAACAACCCGCATCCCTTGTTTATCAACATACGTTGGTGGATGCACAGCGAACACATATACATCTTGATTAAACTGATGTGATAAATTATCCTTTTGCTGATTAGCATCGTCAGAATCCATCAAGGTTACCTTGTGTAACCGTGCTGTTTTTGGTTTTTTAGATAAATAGAATTCTACTCGCAAGGTGTCCTGTTCCTGACGGTCTGAGCCTTTGTATAATACATTTAACATTATTTGACTTCCCTTTGGTAGTAGATATCCCACCCCTTCAGGCAGAAGAGCAGGTGTAAAGCCTGGTGCCCAAGTTCCAAGTCTCACATCAACAGCGTGATTTGGATTGGTCTGTGCATTAAATTGGTTGCCATCAGGTGTAACATTTCGCTGCGTTTTGAGGTATGTTGTAACACGGCGCGTCGTCTTTGTATTCTTAGACTGAAAATCGAACCCTCGCACATACTCATCTCTCCCAAAGTCTGTTTTGATGGTAATAGTAAGCGATGCGTGTTTTCCTTCAGCAGACAACGCTTTAAATTCAATTGGAATTTCTATGATGGCCGGTTCTCTGAGTATACTTGTCTCCGAAGACAGCGCTGCAGGTAGATCATTGAGTTTAGGACCCGCTGGTGTGTCAGCATTAACCCAATTTGCTATCATCTCAATTTCGGTATCCGTGAGTCGTAGTTCATTCTTGAATTTTCCGTAACCTTGTCCCAACCTCCACGGTGGCATGAGGTGTGCCTGCGTCTGTTCAACAATTTTGGCTGAGTGTCTTTTCACATCGTTATAGTTCGCAAGTGTGAACGGCGCAATTCCATCCTGATGGTGGCAGGTAAGACAATTCTTTTGGAGTATCGGTACAATATGCTTGGTGTAAGTTATCTGTTTTTCGGTGGGCAAATCAGGAAGATGAATTGTGCATCCGAATGCTGCAGTCTCTTTCACAGGCACAAGTTTCCCATCAAGGATCGCAACGAGTGCATCTTTCAAGTAATAATGTTTTATCCGTGTTTCGTAACGGTTATCGTCAATAGAACCACGGTAGCGAAGAACACCATGCGAATCAATTAAATGTGCTTGTGGTGTCATCGTTGCACCGAGACGCCGCGCTAAACCGCCATCTGTATCCTTCACAATTGGAAATGGGAACTCTGCCCGTGTCATATATGCCTTGACATCATCAACCGAATCGTTTTCGTTGGAATAGACACCGACAATGGTCACATGTTTTTCTGCAAATTCAGCATTCATTCGCTTTAGCCGCATTGTGTATCTTTGGGCAACTGGGCATTCTGTAGAAAGAAACATAAAGACAACCGGTCCCTGTTGTAGCAGTACCGATAAAGTGTGCGTGTTACCATGCAGAGTCGTAAAACTAATATCTGAGACTTTTGCATCGATCAGCACACTTGACGATTGCGGCGATTTTTCTTGAATGACACGGTGTTTTTTAGGTATTGTATAGTCTACTTGTGCATGGACTGCAATTGGTAAGGAAAATATGAGTAGGAAGATTACAATTTTGTGTGCCATTGGTTTGAGTGTTTGCTACTATTGGAGTGGGTTACTATGATAATTATAGTATATCGGTATTGTATATGAACGTCAACTGCTTTTTGGTGTTGTCGGTTATAAATTGCTGTGTTAGGGCAACCTATAGTATTGATTTTCATGTTGAGCTAAACAGATGCTTTGGCGCGAGTACCGTCAACAACACACCACGCACAATCAAAAGCAACGTCAACGCAGCCCAAAGCCCATGATTACCATAGGGCATCAACAGATACACAGTACCTAAAAACATCAGCATCGCAACAATCATAGCGTTTCGCAACGGTTTTGAAACTGTCGCGCCGAGATATATCCCATCCCAAATATACGCAGCGACGTTTACGACAGGCGCGACAATTATCCAGATGAGATAAGGTTTTGCTTGTCCAATGAGATCGCGTTGATCTGTGAAGAAATGGAGCAATTGCTCTCCAAATAGACCAAAAATTAACATAATCGCGCCCCCAAACAGAAATGCCCACAAAAAAATGTGGCGGGTTGTCTGCTTCAAATTCTGCATATCCTGCGCGCCTTTATATTTCCCGACCATACTCTCTGCAGCAAAAGCAAACCCATCAATCGCATAAGACATAAGATTGATGTATTGAAGCAGAATAGTGTTAATTGCTAAGAAAGCATCACTCAACGCAGCGGATTTCGCAGTGAAAAAGGCATGGCTAAAAACAAGGCAGAGTGTGCGAATGAAAATATCGCTACTGATGCTAAGGAATCGCTTCAGTTTAGAAAACGCGAGAACTTCTCGGAAATCCCACGTTGTCAGGAGGCTACGATAACGTGCGAAAAATAGCACGCCTGCCAGTAGAAGTCCAACGTACTGCGCTATGACAGTCGCTAAAGC
>JAPPMR010000417.1 GCA_028818995.1 Candidatus Poribacteria bacterium
AAGCAAGGGTGTTCCGCAGGGCTTTGCCATGGAAAATTCGGTGGACAAGGCGGTTTAAATCTATCTTTGCTTACGTTGAACCCAGAAAGTGATTATGAACCAATTGTGCATCATAACCGGGGAAGACGTATTAATCTACTTGATCCTGAGCAGAGTCTCCTTTATCTGAAACCAACTGGGCAGATTCCGCATGAGGGTGGTGTGAGATTTGGTGCTAATTCTGATGAAGCGGAAACTATTCTCCGATGGATCTCCGCTGGTGCCCCCTTCTCACCTGATGAACCCCGATTAGAAAAACTTGAAATTGAACCAAGTGAGTCTACGTTTACTGCTGTCGGTGAAACGAAGCAGCTAAAAGTCCTCGCACATTTTACTGACGGATCAGTAGAAGATGTTACAGAGCAGGCTGTTTATGAATCCAAAGATGAGCCAGTTGCATCTGTCACGGAATCTGGACTCGTAACAAGTGAGCGTTGGGGTGGGACTGCTATCTTAGCAAGATATTTAGGGGTTGTTTCCTCATCTTTCATCACCGTTCCAAGAGAGGCTGACGGAAAACCGTACCCGGAAATCCTAACAAACAATTTCATTGATGAATTTGTTGGAGCAAAACTCAAAAAATTGAATGTGCGTCCCTCTGAACTCTCTTCAGATTCCGAATTTATTCGGAGAGTTTATCTGGACACTGTCGGAAAATTACCGTCCTCCGATAAGGTTAGGGAATTCCTTGATGATTCAAACCCAGAAAAACGTTCACACCTAATTGATACGTTGATGGAAACAGAAGAATGGGTTAATATGCGGACATTGAAATTGGCAGACATGTTGCGTGTGCATCCACGTCGGTTAGGAAATGGCGAATTCGGTGAAACACCTGCCACGCTATTCCATGAGTTTATCAAGGATTCTGTCGACGAAAATAAACCGTATGACCAGTTTGTATACGACATTTTAACTGCCCGCGGCAGTACGTATCTGCATGGACCCGCCAACTATTATCGGATTGAGCGCCAACCTTCAGGCAGAGCCGAAACCACAGCACAAGTATTCTTGGGTATTCGTCTCAGTTGCGCCCGATGTCATAAACATCCTTTTGATGAGTGGACAACCGATGATTATTGGAACTTTGCTGCATTCACAGGCAAAGTCGACACGCGTGGAGGTGGACTGTACCAAGAGCTGGTTGTCTATCATAACCCAGGAGGACGCGTTATTAATCAATCTGTTCAGGGCAACCGTGGACAGGTAGCGCTACCCACATTTCTTGGTGGAGAAACGCTGCCAGAAGCACATAGAGCGGATGCGATAACACATCTTGCAAAGTGGATGACCGCTGATTCTAATCCATATTTCGCAAAAGCGACCGTCAACCGTCTATGGAGTTACTATTTCGGTAGAGGAATTGTTGACCCTGTTGACGATATGCGCGCTACAACTCCTGCAAGTGTTGAAGGACTCTTAGAAGCATTGGCGGAAGAGTTTGTCCGAAGCGGGTATGATACCAAACATATTATTAAATTGATTCTTAATTCCCGAACCTATCAGTTTTCTGCAGCACCGAATGAGACGAATGAATTAGATGATAGATTCTTCTCTCGCTTTATGCCACGTCCCTTAATGGCACAAGTGTTGCTTGATGTCCTAAACGATGTTACAGGATCATCGGAGAAATATGGAAGGCTTCCGCAAGGCACGCGTGTTATTGAGCTGCCGCTTCCCGTGAGTTCACGCTTTCTTAACCTTTTCGGACGTTCAGATAGGGAGTTCTTAGGCAACTTAGACCCCTTGCTTGAACCGACCCTCACACAGGCACTCCACATCATCAATTCCAATTATGTGAATAGCAAGTTGAAAAGCCGCAACGGCACGATTACCCAACTTCTTGAGCCGAAGACGGGCGAAAAGATGCAACCAGAAGCATTGGTTAAGGAATTGTATCTAATGACTTTGAGTCGTCATCCCTCCGAAACGGAACTTGAGATGGCTATGACACATCTTGCCGATGATTCCACAAGGCGCGAAGACACAGAGGATATACTCTGGGCACTGATTTCATCCCGTTCTTTCCTTTTCAATCGGTAAGCGCGCCTATAGACACTAACCTTAAGGCAGGTGAGATAAGCGAGTATCCATATCGCCTATCCTCATCTGCCTAATTTTTTACATTTGGACGTTTGTAGTCGCGCAATTCATTGTGCGTATATAGTCGGTTACTTTCTTTGTAGGAAGACCTTAAATCAACGGAGAATATGCACATGGTATTCTGTAGGTCGTAACATATCCCTAATCCGCGAAATCTGTGTAATCCGCGTAAATCCGCGATTCAGACGATTTTTACATGCTCCGTTTCCAGGGTTATTTAGTTTTCGGTTTTTCTGTGTATTTTATTACAAACATTAATTTTTTATAGTCGCATTGTAGGTCGGGTAGAGCGAAGCGACACCCGACAATCTCAGTGCGGCAGTGCGATCATGTCGGGTTTCGTAAACTCAACCCGCTGAATGCCATAAAGGCATTCATAGCGTTGATTTGGACCTACAATATAAACTCTCAGTAAAATCTATTGACCGATAATTCTTAAAACTAAATAACCCTGCTCCGTTTCATAACAATCTTTACTTAAAAATTGGAAATATGCTATAATTATCCCAAAACATGAACTGCAATCAGGAGAAACATATATGAGTAGCAGCCCAGCGTATAATCTGTTAGCCGAAACATTAGAGAAACAGGGAATTCAGATAGAAACAGTTAAGGCACATCTCAAACAACAACATATTGAAACACCTTCGTGGGGATACGGTAATTCTGGAACCCGATTCGGCGTGTTTGAACAACTCGGTGCGGCAAGGAACGC
>JAPPMR010000800.1 GCA_028818995.1 Candidatus Poribacteria bacterium
GCGGCTCCATCAGAAACATCAACGAAATCTTTTGTATCGCTGAAGTAGTCTGTTTTAAGCAAAGAGTGAATTTTCTGCTTTAACACTTCACGCATTATACCTCTACCTCAATTATTGGAGAATGACCTCTTCAGGCGGCACGCCAATAGAAAGGAATACATGTCCCCATTCCTCTTGAGAAAGATTCTTTACCAATTCACCCCAAATGATATCACTTCTGTCTCCCATGGTGTGTCCATTGAATTTTCGGCTAACAATGACAATATGGACATGATCTGCGGAACCATCAGAAACATCCACAAAATCTTTTGCATCGCTAAAGTATCCACCCCTGAGCGTATCATGAATTTTCTGCTTTAATATTTCACATGCCATTATTGCTTCCAATGTATGTAGAGAACCTTTATAATCTATATCTTCTATATCTATAGTTACTACACACTATAAGCGTCAATTTTAGAAAACATAACCGTCTCAGACCCAGGTCCGGTAGGTTCGGTTTGATGAAGTTTAAGAAAATATTTCGGTAATTCCTGATTTTCTCCAGGCCCGGTAGGTTCGGTTTCCTAACCGAACCGGATACTATGCGAAAACCTTAAAGACTTCAAAAACCTCTTTAGTCCTGTAAGGTTTATTTGCTTGGGTGTTTCTTCATTATTTTTATAGAAATGCGTTTCAAAGAAGTATTCAGCCCTGTAAGGGGTTTTTGCTTGGGTGTTTCTTCAGCATGTTTATATCTACACTTGCTAAAACGTTATCAAAACCCCTAAATTGACACCTATGGTGTATAAAAAGGTGGCAACCATAAGTGTCAATTTTAGAAAAAATAGCCGCCGCGGCCCCAGACCCGGTAGGTTCGGTTAGGAGACCGCACCATAGGTGTCAATTTAGGGGTTTTTCACGGTATTTTGGGACGACATCTTTGCAAATGCCGCCCCTACGGGGCTTGATCGGGGGCGCGACCGTTTTTCTACACAGATACCGTCCCTACGGGACTAAAGAGGGTTCTGAAGTATTCAAGGGTTGTGGGTGAAATCCGGCGCAGTTGAAAACAGCACCTACCGGACCTGGGACCACAACGGTTATTTGCTCTAAAATTGACACTTATGGTTGCCACCTTTTTATACACATAGCACTCCGCTGGAGTGCAATCGCATCAATACGCTATTTTCTATAGATATATCACCCCTCTGGGGTAGGGAGAGAGCAGAAAAACCTTTATGAAGTGTGCAAAATCTGTTAGTAGCAACTTGGGTTATTGATTAGCCTTAGCGAATTGTTTCCCCGGTAATTGTTGAACGATGCCCTTGAGTTCCAACATCAGTAGCAGACTTGAGACCCGACTAATCGGTAGCTGTGTCGCCCGAATGATAGTGTCAATATGCGATGATGGAGCTTCTATAACGTCGAAGACTGTTTTCTCATCTGGAGTCAAATTGGATGGCAGTGTACTTTGGATGGGTTGTTGCCCTTCGGCTTCTTCAAACCGATTTGATATATCTGATAAGCGTTCCTCAGCGACGGTTTTTCCTGCTACGGCTACTTTTATAGGTTCCTGAAGTCGTGGTAAGAAAACCGCGTTGAACTTTTCGCGGAACTTTTCAATTTTTGAGACAATCCATTTGTGCTGATTTTGCCAATCTGCTTCGTCAATTGGATTAGTTATATCCTTATGCAAGGACACCCGACTTTCCTTGCGCTGAGGTAACTCCTCCCATTCAAGAGGTTCGCCAAATTCTTTATCAATTTCCTCGCGTTGTTTCCCAAGCAAGTAGAAGTTTTGATGTGACATGTAAAGGCGTACGGCAATTTCCCTATTGTCCGTGCCCAACCACACCTGCATCTTAAAGCCAGTAAGATCTATCAAATTTCTGCTAACGTTTAAGTAATTTTCCGAACCCGGTTTATGAAATCTAACTGGAGTGTCCTTTTGAGCTGCATAGTCGCACAAGTTCTTCCAGAATTTTTTTCGTCGTTCTTGAATTTCTGATTTACCCTTGAGCGGTTTCTCAAATTCAGCATTCTCTGCTCTCGCTATTTCCAGTTGTTCAGACACATCTGGGATGTGTTCTTCAGCTTCATCAGAAAAAAGCTGCTCTCGAATTTCTTTAACACGTTTCGCATCTGATTCATTAATTTTACTAAGTACATCAGCAATAAGAAACAAGTGTGCTCGAGTACCTTCGGATTCAGCATCCCCTTCAGGTGGGTGCGCCCAATCGGCATTCCGACATTCCACTATCAGCCAAAGTTGATTCCGAAAAGTTTTGTCGTCATTGAGTTGTATTTCAAAGGCTTCGCTCCAGTTTTTGTGAACAAGGTGTGGAAAATCGTTAATGTCAATTGCAGATTCAATATTTCGATCGGAGTGAGTCAAAACACGTTTAACTTCGTTAGCTCGTCTATATCCCAAAGAATTAGTAACTACAGATTCAACGTTTGTGCCTGGAATCTGTCTTAAGCGCGAAATGATGAACTTTCGCATGGCAGCTCGATATATGTTAAACGCTCTATTGAGTCCTTCTTGGTTAGGAAATTCCGTCATGTTGCTACCTATAAACCTCCATGTAGAGAAATTTTCAGAAGTGTATCACATTTTTCTATCTCTGTCAATCACAAATGAGACTTAAATCAGGTTCATTTAGTTTTCTATTTTGTAGCGTATCCTGTTAGGTTGCGCTAATTGATGCACAGGCTAACGGTTTCCTATGCTACAAAGATTCCCTGCGTATCAATAGTCAGGATTTGCATTGAAAATAAGTTTCCAAACTATAAAACTAAATAGTCCTGAGACTTAAATTACTCCACAGAAAACACCTCAATTTTACGGGTATCCATCCATCTCGCTAC
>JAPPMR010000460.1 GCA_028818995.1 Candidatus Poribacteria bacterium
ATAATAATGGATAGGTCTCGGTAAGGTAGGAAAGCACCACCGGGGAGTGCAATCGCTGTCTCGGTTAAGGAAAATGCCGGTAGAGGTTCGCTTGGAGGAATGCCTTGCTTTAAAAATGCCGGTAGAGATTCTGATGGGAAAGGACGTTGTCTTGCACCCCAGATAATTCGTGCGAGGTTTTGCAGACCGATTGAAACACCGATCGCTGTGATTAATGCCGAAAGGCGTGCTGCGTTGCGGAGCGGACGGTAAGCAACCAGGTCCATCAACATTCCGATGCCAGCACAGAGGAGCATACTCATCGGGAGTGCTACCCAAAATGGCAGGTTAAAAACCGTGACCAAGGTGAATGCGAAGTAGGCACCAAACATGAAAATTTCGCCGTGGGCAAAGTTAATCAATTCAATAATGCCGTAAACCATCGTGTAACCGACGGCAATAAGGGCATAAATGCCGCCGAGCACAAGTGCATTAATTAATTGCTCTGTAAATTGCTCCATAATTCTTACAGTCCTGTTGTTTATCCTTCAAAGGAATTTGCGAAAATCTCAGCGTTTCAATCTTGAGATTCTCAATCAAGCACTTGGTCAGGAGCAGTCGTGAATTGCCCATCTTTAACAATTTTGACATAGGCGGGTTTATTAACAGTGTCACCGTTTTTGTCAAAATAAGTTAGCCCGGTAATCCCCTTGTATCCTTCTTCTGGCGTATCGAGTGATGCCAAGTGATCGCGGATCGCTTTCCGATTTTCGGCAAGGGTGGCCTCCTTATTATAGGTTTTTTCGATTGCTTCTGCAATCATACCTACCGCATCGTAAGTTAGCGCGGCCCATGTATCCGGTGGAACGCCGTATTCATCTTCAAATGATGAAGCGACCTGTTTTGCTTGTTCACCACCTAATTCAAACGTAAATGGGGTCGTTAGATAAGTTCCCTCTGCGGCGGCACCTGCGATTATGAGGTAATCTGGAGAATCCACGCCATCAGCACCGAAAAATTGCGCTGTAATTCCAGCCTCACGCGCCTGTTTAGCGATTAACCCCGCTTGACCGTAAAGACCGGAGATGAAAATAAGATCTGGGTTCTTCGCTTTAATACTGGTGAGTTGTGCTTTAAAATCCGTATTATCTCGGTCATAGGCTTCAGAGGCAACAATCTCAATTCCAATTTCCTCTGCAGCGGCACTGAAACCGTCTCGAAGTCCACGTCCATAATCGTCATTATCAAACAGAATAGCGACGGTCTGAAACTCCTTCATGTAATTCTTAATATAGTTGGCGATGAACTCTCCCTGAAAATCATCTCGATATAAATTCCGAAATGTCCAATCACTCCCTTCACAGACGCTTACATTGGTTGAGCCTGGAGACAATTCAACGATCCCATTGTCTGCGTAAATGGGTTTACCTGCTAAGGAACATGCACTGTTAAAGTGCCCAACAACTGCGAGAATGCGTCGGTCAGTGGCGAAACGTGTGGCAACAGCTCTCGCTTCCTTTTCTGTCCCAGCGTCGTCTCCGGGAACGAGCGTTAGTTTCATACCGTTGATGCCACCTGCGTCATTGATGTGTTTCGCTCTGAGCTCAGCACCACGTTTAATCATTTCTCCAAATGCTGCGGCGTTGCCTGTAAAGGGCCCAGCGACAGCAACTCTGACCTCACCTTGGGTTGCCTGTTGGTCTTTGCTGGCAGGCTGACATCCCCAAACAGACACAAGCCCTATTATTAATAATCCGACAAGCCAATCTCTCATTTTGCTATATACTCCCTTCGTTATGTAGCAGATCCCGTATGTTATCAGGACAAATTAAGCCATTGAGGTTATTGTTATTCTACGGCAAGACCTGCCTGAAATCAATTTTAAATTCCAATTTATTCTGCTTACCGTCTTGGATTATCCAAACTTCCGGTAGAACGATTCTGAGGTCTGTCGCACTCCTCTCAAGCCGATCAAAAATTAAGAAACCGCTCCGTTTCGCACCGGAGAACAACTTTCCACCTTCAAAAATGCTGTCTTCTATTGCAATTCGTCCCCACTCTAATGCCTCAGTGTCTATGTAGGACTGATAGTAGCCATAGTAGGGATAGTACCCGTAAGTGGTAGGCGTGTAAGGATAAGCACCCGCCCAAGGGCTGCTTTGTGGACGATCTACGTTGTCATAGAGTGCATCGAAGTAATCCGTGGATAGGTTGGCATACTGCACACCGTTTCCATCAAGGAGGATCGCTGTGTCCTCAACGACAACGCGGCGATGCTTTCGGTTGTGGACTGTAACTTCAAATACCGTATAAATGGGTTCAACAGCACCGTTCTTCTCAACGAAAAGATACGGATTCAACCTCGGTTCCTCCGTGAGTGAGAACAGTTCTATCTCATCAAGTGGTTTAAGGGTAACGGCAACTCCCTCTTTGAGAACAGTTGCTGCTCCGGTCTCTACGTCGATATGGGCATTAAAGCGTCCTTCAATCGGTTCAAGGTATATATCGACCAAGGGTTGTGGGGCAACAGCACACCCCGCCAACAAAGCTCCCGCTAAGAGGAGTATACCAATTCTGTCCATAATCTGATGCCCGAAGTGGATGCGATCTTTTGTATTACCCATCATCTTATCCTCCTCTATAATTATATTTTACGCATTGTGAAGTTTATTGTCAAGGATTTTAATTTTCAGAGTCGGGGAATCGGAGTGTTTTGCTTGGGGATTTCTTCGGATTTCCCCTCCTACAAGGTTTATCCGTTGTTAGTGAGTCGGGAATCGGAGTGTTTTTGCTTGGGTATTTCCCCCTCCTACAGCGAACTAAAATTCCCATTTTAACAGTGTTGCTCGGTTATGCCAGACGAGCATCCCC
>JAPPMR010000250.1 GCA_028818995.1 Candidatus Poribacteria bacterium
GTAAAGTATACAATAGCAGTAATTGCTAAAATACATGCTAACCCACGAGTGGTATATGTCAAAATATGGGACCAGCGTTCACCGATCCCGATTCTCCAATTGAAAAACGAAAAAATGGAATCTATTATGTTTTTAATCATCATACTGTCCTGCCATCGGAAATTTAGACCACTGTCTAAATCACGTATATCTATGATACGACCAAGGCATTGAAAACCGGGTTCCATTTTGGACCCGAGTTTGGTGTGCTGGGCTTATTGTGTCAAACCGCGACAGGTTGGATCCTTTTCCCAGCCTGGGTGAAACTCATCGTGCCTCAGAGGCTTCGAGATAAAGGGATCCCGTTTTGAAATGTATCTGCAAAGTCCGACCTGAAATGGGAAAACGATGGTTCAGGGACGCTTGCCACTTATGGACATTGTGAGACGAAAAGTCTCGGCACTTTCTTCGGATTTCTCGGACACTGGCTGACGACGCGGCCAGGCATGCCAGTGGATGTCGCCGTCGCAAGTGCAAATATAAACGACAGGGAAGTCCTGCGCGTGATGACTGAAAACCAAGGGTATTCGATTATCCTCGACGATAAAGGCTATGTCTCTGAGCCACTGCATCAGGAGTTACTGGCGCCTGAAAACACCTGTTTACTGCCGACGCCCCCCGGAATCAGAAGCAACAATATCCAGAGGACTTCAGCAAACGCCACCTCAAGATGCGTAGACGCATTGAGACAACGATCGGTCAACTCACTGAACAGTTGTGTGTTTCTCGGGTGCGGGCCCGGATACAGTGGGACATGCGAACTCACATGAGCCATAAGTTCAGAACCTGTCTGCTCGATGCTTTCTTGAATCACTGTCTCGGACACCCCTTGATGAAACTCAGAGACCTCGTGCTCACATAACAAAAAATCTATGAAATCCTAATTAGCGCAACTCGTTAACCATGCCTTTTGGTAAACTCCCTGTCTGAGAACCTAATTTGTCCCGCGTGACAATTACCCCGCTACCATTATTGCTTACGGTGGCAGCAATTACATCTTGATCGTCTTTGTTTTCGATGGTCATGAAACCACCACGATCATTGATACCTAATACTGCTCCTGTATAATCAAATGCCTGAAGTGCCATAGATGCCCCTTGGGGTCCGGTCTGTAATCCAGCCGTAAAGATTTGCTTCTTCAAGATGTCGCCGTGATTAACACCGAGAAATCCACCATTTTCGATATTAACACCTAACATTGCTCGGTATGCCCCATTTGTGTCGCGAATGATTAGGGCACCACCTTGCCGGTTAGCCTCTAAAGACACAAGAGGTTTCAGATCTGCGGGGAAAGATCCATGTTTGCCGTAGATGGATGCCTTACCACCGTGCTCATCAGCAGTTAATGAAGTCAACATTCTCCCATATTCGTCGCTAGTGAATATGCGGCCTCTGCCCTCGAAAATATCCAGACTTGCTCGGGGATAAATTTCATTTTTGGCGTAAATGGATACGTTCCCACCCCCAAAAACAGACAGGTTTCCCCCGGTACCTATAATGTCCGATCCTAAGGTAAGGAGAGTATTGCCATTGTCATCAATGATTGTTAGATGCTGACAACGGATTTCGCTGTGCTCAACGTCTGATGGAGCGAGTTGAGCATCAACGTCGGTACTTTGGTGGGTCCCAAAGATATAACTGCCCAAGGCGATAAGGGCTCCTAAGCCCATGTATATAAACTTTTCTAATTTCTTTTTCATTTGTAATCCTCCTATGGAATGAAAAGTGAACATTTAACAGTATAAATCCGAGTTCAACCAATAAACACGAGGGTTTCACAACATAATCCGTGCACCGAGCATATACCGCCGCGAAAACTTTCACTTTCTTATTTCCTTTGTTAATCCAATCCATCTTTAGACTGAGCTAATACCGATTAGTTGCTTTCTGAATCATAAAGGTCAAGTATCTCTGTCTTGTAATTGTAGCCAAAATGGTACTCGCGAGCATCCTGTTCGCGACTGGGTTTGAAATCGGATCCGGCGCGGCGTTGATAAGTTTCCAGTTTGTAATAACGGTATGTAGGTACACCATCATTAGCAACATAATCAAAGCGAATTTTTGGATACCCATCTGGGATCGTTTTTAAGGATTCAGTATACCAATGATTCGCAACATGTCCGGGTTTAATAGAAGTTGCTTCAATTTCTTCCCAATCATCGCTTTCTGTCCACTTAACTTGATAAGATACGGTAAAAGTTGTTTTGTTTTCGATCGAGAAAATTTGTTTTGGCGCAAGCCTTTTTAGTAAATCATCTACATATTTGACCGGAACAGCTACCGTACGCGTTCGAAGGTTGCTCCGACTGATAATTCCAATCAACATACCGCTCGCGTTTAGGACTGGACCACCACTGTTGCCTTGATATGTATCCGCATTCATGAACAAAATTTCTTTATCACCCTCTTGGGAGATCCCTTGGAAAAATCCACCTGTCCATCGCCACAATTTCAAACCCCCTGGATTTCCGAGAATGTGAACGCGATCGTTCCTATTTATATCATAGTGGGCAGGATAACTGAAGTCGTGATCTATCTCAAGGGCGGTCTCAGGCATCCCTTCTAATTCAATAATTGCCAAGTCCGTTACTAACTCTTTATCAACGACTCTCCCGCGCGTAGCATAACCGAGTCGCTCTAAAACCTCTATGTTATTTTCATTTGCATAAAAATCCCGTTCCTCATTAACTTTCCACCCCTGTCACGCACAGGAAAAAATACCATTACCCACTCATGGGTATCCGCAACATGTTCATTGGTAACAACAAGTCTTAATTCTTTGTCAATTAAAACACCACTGGCT
>JAPPMR010000591.1 GCA_028818995.1 Candidatus Poribacteria bacterium
TGGTATGGTAAGTGGGTGCAGTTTATTCAAACCCCGTAAATTAACGCGAAACTCACGTAAAAGTGAGATTCATTTCTTTAGGAGGATAAATAGCATGAAAATTATGATGGTATTAGCAGGATTTGTGTTGATGGTAACCTATTGTGTTATCAGTGCGAGTGACCTGGCACAGGCAGAGGAAGTCTTGGGAACAGGAACGGATTCACTGCTGGGAGGTGACCTAACCGACCCAGAAGACGATGGTGCTCCTGATGCAGATGAGGGTTACAACGCCATTTTCACAGCCAACGAAGAACCCGGATTCGGGGGTGGGGAATTTTCGTTTAACGTCTTCGATAACATCCTTGGCGGCGGCAATGCGAAATGGTGCTGCGGACGTGGGGGCGGTATTCCGGATGAAGGTTTACATGTAACAGCTGAGCTTGAGGAGTCGTACGTATTGACACACTTCACCGTATCTTCAGCGAACGATGTTCCTGCGAGGGACCCTACAGTATGGGAGGTTCAGGGGTCGAACGATGGTGAGGATTTTACGACTATCTTTTCTCACGATGGAGATAGTTTTTGGGATCAGCGACTGCAAGTCGTCCTTTTTGAGGCAGGGGAAGATTTCGAAGCTCAAACCACCGGATATCGGTTTTTTCGGCATGTTACTTTTGACACTGCATCGAACCCGGCTGGGCGTACTTTCAAATTGGCGAAATTGAGTACTTCGGCGATAGTAGTCTTACCCCAGTAGACCCTAAAGCCAAACTCACAACCACATGGGGTAGCATCAAAAACATCCGATAAACGCAATATCAGACATTTTCTAAATCGGTTTGAATCCAGTAATAACTGGGTTTGAGCCGATTTTCATATTTTTATAAACTATCAGTAATATGTATCAACTAAAAATTCTTAAAACTAAATAACCCAATTCTAAAACTTCAGTTATTCTGGCGCTAACCGTTTTTGAACGCTGTTAACCTTATCTTGCATCGTTTGGTTTCTATCAATCCGGGTGCCAAATTTGAGTGTTGTCGTAATTCGGGGTGCACCCATCTGATGGACTATTTCATGACAACGTTTAATTGCATCAAACACGTCATCCCATTCGCCTTCGATATTAGTGCCGTAAGCGTGCAGTTTTGTTTTTAAACCTGCCTCTTTCAGAACATTTTCACACGCAGTGACATATTTTGAGACAGAAACGCCAACACCCATCGGCACGACGCACAAATCAGC
This sequence comes from Candidatus Poribacteria bacterium, assembly GCA_028818995.1. The sequence continues at coordinate 1,228 of JAPPMR010000591.1, forward strand.
AATGACTTTCATGTGTTACTTCCTAATTCTCGCGTAGTTTTTCCAGAATGGCGGCAGGTAACGGAGACGCCCCAGAGGTCGCGATACCATCCTTGACTTGCGCAGGAGTCATCATTCCTGGAACCACGCTACAGACCGCTGGATGTGCTAAGATGAATTTCAGTGCAGCTTGCGGCAGGCTTCGTGCCTTATCACTAATGACCGATTTAATCTTTTCCACACGTTCTAAATCAGCGAGAAATTTCTCACGGGGCCACGTCTTTCGATAATCGTTTTCAGCAAATTCTGTGTTTGCGTTGAGTTGTCCTGAAAGCAAACCTGACGAAAGTGGTTGACGTGCAACAACTGCAATCCCTTTTTCAGCAGCCGTTTCCATCACAGGTTTTGCCATGTCTTGGTTAAGGATATTATAAGTTAGCATCAAGGAAGAAATGCCGGTTTCTGCTATTGCTTTAAGTGCTTGTTCCTCATTTCCGAGACACAATCCATAAAATCGAATTTTGCCTTCGGATTTTAGTTTTTCCATTGTACCGAATGCTTCATCCCATGCTTCAGCAGGAGGTGGGGCGTGGAATTGATAAATGTCTATCGCATCCTTTTTCAATCGGGTAAGACTACCTTCAACCGCTTGACGGATATAATCTGGCGAAGCATTGAACGCGGGAACTGTCCCACCTTGACTAATCCAGCCATCAGAGTCCAATTCGTAACCCAGTTTTGTTGCGATGACAACCCTATCTCCGAGTGCAGAAAATGCTTCACCTAAAAGGTGTTCAGCGCGCCCACCACCGTATTGGTCAGCGGTGTCGTAGAAGGTAACACCTCTTTCAAAAGCGTATCGGAGAAGATCAACAGCCTCTTTTTCGCCTATATCTCCCCATTCCCGTCCGCCGAGTTCCCATGTTCCCATGCCGATTTCAGAGACGATCAGACCCGTTTTACCAAATTTGCGCTGTCGCATCAGTTCTTCCTCCACATGACTTGTTGTCATTTTATAAAATAGAGGTTATTTTGTCAATAATTAATTTTCCCATTGAACACAATTAGATTGACAGGTCACTCCTGTTTTTGATAGGATATAGTCATCTAAGCACTCAAGAAATGCTTCCACGCGCTTAGAAAAGATAAAACACGCATATTAATTTTATTTCTAAGGACATACATGAAATTATTGGTCACTGGCGGTGCTGGATTTATCGGCACAAACTTTATCCGATATTGGCTCAAGGAGTATCCGAAAGATGTTGTGATCAACCTTGATCGGTTGACTTATGCTGGGAATCTCACAAATTTGACAGATATAGTTTTAGCTTATTCTGATCGATATGTTTTTGCGCATGGTGATATTCTGGACGATGCATTTGTTTCAGAACTTATAGAAACACATCAACCAGATGTGATTGTGAACTTTGCGGCAGAATCACACAATAGCCGGGCAATCTTACAGCCGCGCCGATTCTTTGAAACAAACGTAATCGGGACACAAGTTTTATTAGATGCGGCTCGTCAGTACGGCGTGCCCCGGTTTCACCATATCTCAACCTGTGAGGTATATGGCGAATTGCCATTAGATTCCCTGGATGCTTTTACCGAAACCGCACCATAT
>JAPPMR010000567.1 GCA_028818995.1 Candidatus Poribacteria bacterium
GCGCTTGAATGGGGTTCAAGAGGTCGCTGGTTCGAATCCAGTCGCCCCGATTTTTTGGGCGTTGAAGCGGGTAGATATACTGTTCACTGCCCAATTTAAGTTAATAAGATCATCAGAAAGAGGCAGTTGTAGTCGTGGATAAATCGTGCATTAATGTAGGAATCTTAGGATGGGGAACAGTCGGCACTGGTGTTTCCAAGATTCTAATAAATCAGAATACGCTCGTATCCCAAAATAGTGGCATCCAATTATGCGTAAAAAAAGTCGTGAAACGGACACTTCCTGCTTCACGTGAAGGCGTAGAACTTCCCACTGACTGTCTAACTTCCGATCCTGCTGAAGTTGTTGACAACCCAGAAATTGATATTGTCGTAGAACTTATTGGTGGCGTTTCGGAGGCACATTCACTTATCGCCCGGGCAATCCAAAATGGCAAGCACGTTGTGACGGCAAATAAAGCCCTCTTGGCAGAACACGGAGTTAAGTTATTCCAGTTAGCGCAGAAACATAAGGTGAGTCTCAATTTTGAGGCAAGTACTGCAGGGGGCATCCCAATTATAAAAACGCTCCAAGAAAGTTTCACCGCTAACCAAATTCAATCAATCTACGGCATTGTGAACGGTACTTGCAATTATATGCTAACTGAAATGAATGAACGTGGCGTTGATTTTGCCGATGTACTTGCAGATGCTCAAGAGAAAGGTTATGCTGAGGCAGACCCAACACTTGATATTGAAGGTATTGATGCCGCACAGAAGTTGACACTGCTCATTGCGCTTGCCTACGGTGTGTATCTCTCAGTTGACCAATTCCACGTTGAAGGAATCACAGACATTTCCCAGCAAGAGATTCAGTATTCACGTGAACTTGGTTATGTAATCAAACTAATCGCTATTGCGAAATTAACTGACGACAATCGCGTAGAAGCGCGCGTACATCCGACACTTCTGCCAGAGCGGAGTTTATTAGCAAATGTGAATGGTGCTTATAATGCTGTGTGCGTTGTCGGTTCAGCTGTCGGTCCAACACTCTTTTATGGACAAGGGGCAGGCGAAATGCCTACCGCAAGTGCTGTTGTGGCAGATATTATTGATGCCGCAAAATCTATTCAGTGGGGTGTGAGTTCGCCGATCTCGCAAGCATGGCTGCCTAATTCGCAAACTGAAATTGCTGTCTGTTCCATTGATGACATTGAGACGCGCTACTACCTGCGCTTTGTTGTTATTGATCGACCAGGAGTTTTAGCAAGTATTGGCAACATATTAGGAAACCATAATATCAGCATTGCCTCAGTTATTCAAAAAGAGCCTCACGACACCGATACCGTTTCACTCATGATGTTAACGCATAAGGCGCGAGAAAAAAATATGAAAACCGCGCTTGAACAGATTTATACTCTTGAAGTTGTCAAAGGTAACGCGAAACTCATTAGAATTGAAGAAGAAGTAGCCTTTTAAGTTTAACAGACAAAACAATGAAAGACACGTTAGTTTTTGATGTAAGAAACATTCGAGACGGGGTCTTCAATAATCATGAAGTAGAAATCCTGGCTTCGCAGCTTGAATTGGATCTTGAAGATGTCCGATTTATCAGTCCAGTGCGGGGCACCGTTCAATTACTTCGGCACAGTGAGGATAATGTTTACGTCAAAGCTGAGGTATTCACAGATATTGAAATGCAATGCGGTAGGTGTCTTGAACCATTTGAAGAGGACATTACAGCAACTTTTGAATTGCAATTCACACCTATTGACAATCCTGAAAAGATTGAATCTGAAAGTGCTGAAGACGGGGAGCACTACTACGATGGTGAAACATTTGACATCTCTGAAGATGCCCGACAAGCGTTGGCAATCCAGGTACCAGTTTGGCCTTTCTGTTCACAGACTTGTGAGGGTTTATGTCCTGAATGCGGCGTGAATCTTAATGAAGAGCATTGTACTTGTCAAATTACAGATGATGTTGAACCAGAAGAGACGCTCAATGTAAATTCACCTTTTGCAGTGCTTCCACAGTTATTAGAAACAGCGAAATCGGAGAACAAATCTAAGGCAAAAAATCGTAAGGAGATAATTTCTAAAAATGGCACATCCAAAACGTAAGACATCAAAATCTAAAAAAAGAATGCGGAGGAGCCATCATGCACTTCGGAGCCAAGTTATTACAGATTGCTCGTATTGTGGAGGAATGATGGTTTCACACCGAGTCTGCACTCACTGTGGACATTATAAAGGGATATCCGTTCTAAAATCCACAGAAGAACAACTGTAGATAAGACACCAGTTAATCCAGCACGTTTGTGTTGATTCATCTAAATCAGCTAAAAAGGATTCTTCAGCATGGCTCGATATGCAGCAATCACAGGGACGGGTTCTTATCTACCTGAAACCGTTTTAACCAATTTTGATCTTGAAAAGATGGTAGATACCAGCGACGAATGGATTCGCCAACGCACAGGCATCGCTGAACGGCGAATCGCCGAAGATGACACCGCTACCTCGGACCTCAGTGTTCAAGCTGCTCGATTAGCGATAAAAAGAGCACAAAATGACCCACTTGAAATAGAGATGATTCTCGTCGCTACCGTTACTCCCGACACATTTTTCCCATCCACTGCTTGTTATGTGCAGAAGGGGATCGGTGCTAAAAACGCGGCAGCAATGGATATATCCGCAGCATGTGCCGGATTCTTATATGGGCTTGATTTAGCAAATGGCTTGATTGTATCTGGACAGTATGATACTATTGTTGTAGTCGGTGGTGATGTTTTCAACTTTTTCGTTGATTGGAACTATAGAAACACTTGTGTCCTATTTGGAGATGGAGCGGGTG
>JAPPMR010000357.1 GCA_028818995.1 Candidatus Poribacteria bacterium
CGTATATACTGGTGTATCGGGACTCTTACTGTTGTTTGCTCTTCAAAAATTTCAAGGAAACGTGCTTTGGTAAGTATGCGATTTTCCTTTTTCGTTGCTACCGTCAAGGCTTCTTTTAGAAGATGATCGACAACTTTCTTAGCGTCAGAAGGTGAAATACCGTGCCGATCACCATGATGAACCAATTTTTCGCTTATAGATTCCTCAACATAACTGGCAGGTTTGCTGCCTGTTTCCCAAGCAATAGGTTTAATAAGCTGGTCATAAATTTCTTGAGGTGTTGCCTTCTGGAGAAAATTATTTACTTCATCCGATATTTTTCCTTCAGTTTGCAAAAAATCGGAAATTTTAGTAATAGCTGCTTCATTACCGGAACAACGGCTCCATACCTCAAGCCCCGCGTGGCCATTTCCAAATGGTTTGCCTTGTTCTTTGCCAATTTTGGAGCGGGTGAGAAAACGGAATTTTACACGCCTTCCTGGGTTATTAGTCCGTAATTCCCAAAAATTATTGATTGCGTCATTAACTTCCTGAGATCTGAGTGTAATTTTGTGTTGTGTGTGTTTGACTTGCGTTGCCGTTGCATCGTCTCCTGAAACTTTATCAAAGTCTTCTGCACCTTCCAGATAAAGGATATCATCATCAGCAAGTTCCAACCAGGCATTAACACTGTGCCAGATTTGATAGAGATATCCTTTTAACTGAGCATGCGCTTGACGCTGGGGATTTGCGTTTAACATTGTAATTCTCACTCAACACTAAAAGATAGTAAAATTAAAGATTCATTAAGCAAAATTCATTTAACATATTAGCAAATGTAAAGTATACCACATTATTAAGTAGAAGTCAAGAAATATGAAACTACCTCTGCTGCAAGATAAGGTTGCTATACACATCAACAACAGCAGAGAAATTCGGCGGGACAACAGTCGTCGCGCTAAATTCCGTTATAATTGCAGGACCCTCAATCCGATTACCGGGACACAACGACTCCCGACGGTAAAAATCAGTTGGATAAACCTCACCATCAAAGATGACATCGCTTTGTGAGATTCGTGCATCGGAAGGGTCAACATCTGTCCGTGGTTCAGCAGTAAGTGCAGGTTTTTCGGTTTCACCGATAGCAGAAAGTCGTAGGGTTACCACCTCAGCCGTTGCATCAGGACGCGCATAACTAAATCGTTGTTCGTGCATGGCATGAAATTGACTCACAAAATCTGTGTCTATATCTATATAAGGTACATTCAACTCATAAGACTGCCCCTCATACCGTATGTCCAGTGAACGTTTGATATTGAGTTGTGATAAATCAAATCCTTCCGATTTCATATCATTTTTTGCTCGGGTCAGTAGTGCGTCAAAACCTTTCTCCAACTGTTTGTGTAAATCCATACTGCTACCTTCAGTTTTCCATAGCACCGTCTGTGAATAATCTTTGACAACATCTGCATAGAGCATGCCGTAAGCAGAAAGCAAACCGCCGTTCGGTGGAATAAGTACAGTACGTATACCGAGATTTTCTGCCAGAAATGTAGCGTGCAAACCGCCTGCGCCGCCGAACGATACAAGTGTGAAATCGCGTGTATCAAATCCGCGTTCAACAGATATAACTTTGATAGCCCGTTCCATTGCAGCGTTAGCAATCTTCAGAATACCATCTGCAGTTTCAAGTGCCGACAGTCCGATGCTTTCAGAGAATTTTTTAATATATTGCCGTGTTGCATCATAAGCAAGCGACATCTGTCCCCCTAAAAACTGTGTTGGCGAAATACGTCCTAAAAAGAGATTCGCATCGGTCACAGTAATTTCTTTACCGTTGTTACCGTAACATATAGGTCCAGGGTCAGCACCGGCACTTTCGGGACCGACGCGTAACGCACCGCCTGAATCCACGGTCGCTATAGAACCGCCCCCTGCACCAACAGTATGAATATCAATCAACGGCACTTTGATTGGCAAACCACTGATTGTGCTTTCGGTTGTCATTGAGATACCGCCATCACACAGACTGACATCTGTCGAAGTGCCACCCATATCAAAAGTAATAATCCTTTCATATCCTGCAGTTTTAGCGATATGGTAAGCACCGATAACACCGCCAGCAGGTCCAGAAAGCACTGTTTGGATACCTGCAGATTCAAAATTTCTTGTAGAGATACAGCCCCCGTTTGATAACATCAATCTGAAAGATTTGGGAAAACTTTCAGATTCTGTAAGCGTTGAGAGATGCCTTTCCAATGTGGGACGGATATAAGCGTTCGCGACAGTGGTACTAAACCGCGCGTACTCCCTATATTCAGGTAGTATTTCGTGAGAACATGAAATCGGTATGTTGAGCGATGCGAGGTGATTTGCGACAATCTGTTCGTTCTTTGGATTAACGTAAGAGAACAGAAAACAGATTGCGATTGCATCTAATTCTAACGTTGCAAGTTGTGCTGAGAGTGTTTTAAGGTCAGCGGTTGAAATTTCTGTTTGAATTTCGCCAGTATGTAACGTTCGTTCCCTGATACCGAATCGGAGTTCTGCAGGCACAAGTGGTGCTGGGCGTTGGACGAATATATCGTATAAATTGGGACGCGCCTGTCTTCCGATTTCTAAAACGTCTTCAAAACCTTTTGTAGTGACGAGCGCAATACGCGCACCTCTACGTTCAAGTAGAGCGTTTGTTGCAACGGTAGAACCGTGAACAATCTCCACACTATCATGAGAATCTATGTCGTGTTGATTTAATATTTCGCTTACACCTTTTATAACAGCATGAGCCGGATTGCGTGGTGTGGAAAGTACTTTATGTGTCCAAAGAGAACCTTCCACAGACATGATG
>JAPPMR010000589.1 GCA_028818995.1 Candidatus Poribacteria bacterium
GCTTTCCAGCGTGTGATTGACAAAGCATTCGCTTATCTGGCAGCTGGGACACAAATAGTGTGGGTGATCGAACCCAAATCGCAAACAGTAACGGTGTTTCGCTCAGAAACAGATATTACAACACTCACACGCAAAGACACGCTCACAGGGGAAGATGTCGTCAAAGGATTTTCTTGTCCAGTCGCACAACTATTTGAATAAGGAGAATTTATGAAACTTGGTTTAGTAACTTATAATATGGCAAAAGATTGGGATGTTCCGACTATCATTGAACATTGTTCGGAAACTGGATTTTCAGGTGTGGAGTTACGAACAACTCATGCACACGGCGTTGAGGTTAACCTCTCTGCAAGTGAACGTGCAGCAGTAAAACAGCAATTTGAAGATTCACCTATTGAGATTGCGGGTTTGGGTTCTGCTTTCGACTATCATTCAACTGATCAAGATGCTGTTCGTCAGAATATAGATGGCACGAAAGAGTACTCTCAGTTGGCAGCAGATGTCGGCGCACCGGGCGTAAAGGTGCGTCCAAATGGATTACCAAGTGAAGTTCCTGTGGAAAAAACTTTAGAACAAATTGGATTAGCATTGCGGGAATGCGGAGTATTCGCTGCAGACCTTGGCGTTCAAATTCGGCTGGAAGTGCATGGTGGCGGCACCTCCGAACTCCAACATATACGGACTATTATTGATGTTGCTGACCATGAAAACGTATACGTGTGTTGGAATTCCAACTTCGGTGAGGTAGAAGATGGATCAATTCTAAAAAATTTCAATTACGTCAAAGGTAAAATCGGCTTGGTACATATCACAGAACTACATCGGCGAGAATACCCGTGGCGAGAACTGTTCACTTTGCTGAAAGAGTCTGGGTATTCTGGTTATACTTTGGCAGAAATTGCAGGTAGTTCGGATCCGGTACGGGTAATGAATTTCTATCGGGCGTTATGGGAAGAATTAAATAGATAAACGCATCTGAAGGACCAGGCCACTCAATTCTCTAATAGTTTCTAACTTCTTTCAAAAGTCTCTTCATGTAGGACAGACTTGTTGACTGCGACCATGTGAAAAATTTTAAGAAGAAATCCGAAAACTAATGACTCTAATCATTCAGAAACGGTATTATGTCAATTTTTAGAAATGGTATTACTTTCCGATCACTTTGCTGAAGGAGTTCATTATGTTTATGCAGAAATTCAAAGCCAGCCTTCGATTTCTCGGTATTTTATTTCTTAGGATATTGGCAGGAATCGTAGTAGGATACTTGTGGTTTATCGCTGTCGCACTAATTTTTCAATTCACAGGGGAAAATGTAGTATCTCAACACGCGGAAATAGGTCCTCATCGTGGGCTTTATGACTATTTTGATTCAAAATACAACACAGATAGCCCTATTTTTCCTATTGTTGCTTGGGTTGCATTTTTAGGAAACTTGGGATGTATAGTTCTTGGCATTTTTTGGGGTTTTTCTCAAGGGAGATTAGATTTACGTAGGCAGTTAAGAAAGCGGCACGCTTAAAAAATAGGATCATTTTTGAAAGGAAAGTTATGGATCAGGCTGAATTTTATCAAGCAAAATTAGCTTATGAAACCGATTCTTGGGACCTCAGCGAAGCACTCAATAATGGAGAAGATATAGTTGTTATAGATACTCGTTCACCTGAAGCATACACGCTTGAGCATATACCAACAGCAATAAATATCCCGCACAGATCAATGTGTGAGGCAACTACACGTAACCTTGACAAATCAAAGTTGTATGTTACTTATTGCGATGGTATCGGTTGCAACGCATCTACCAAAGGTGCTTTGAACATGGCAAAATTAGGGTTTAATGTCAAAGAATTGCTTGGTGGTTTAGATTGGTGGAAACGTGACGGTTATGAGACCAAAGGCAAAGAGGGTGTTCAGGGTAAAGAAGTTAGATGTGGATGTTAAAATGTAAAAAGTGCATTTTAACTTGCAATTGGGTATATGATGGTGTATAATTAAAATGTTAATTTTATATTCCCCCATAGCTCAGTTGGTAGAGCAGATGGCTGTTAACCATCGTGTCGGCGGTTCGAGTCCGTCTGGGGGAGTTTTAAATTTTGCTGGCGGGCTTCACATTCAAGGTTCGTCAGCAAAATTTTTTAACATGTCCCTATTCAGATTTTCCCTACTTTTCCAGTGGAGGATAACATGCCTACAAAACTTACCGATGCACATCTCGACAAATTCGCTGCAAAAGGTTATCTAATCGTTCCTGACTACTATTCAGGAGAGCAGCTCGCTGAAATGCAAGCTGCCCAACGCCGCGTGCTGCCAACGTGGGAAGAGGTCAAAGATGATCCACCGCCGGGCAGAGCGATTTTGACCGAATTCCCATCGTCTGAAATGGCATTGTTGCGCGGGATTGTGGACTACGAAGCATGGAGGTTCGCGCGTCAGTGGTTCAAGACAGATCACATCCACTTCCGTGCTGGATGTATGATTGCACGCTATCCCGGATTCAAAGGTGGTGGTGTCGGTAGCGATGCAAGTGGCTTGCATATTGATAACGGCAATAACTCATTGCTACCACAGTCACAATCCGCCCCGGAATTCGGACAACTCGTATTTTGGGTGCACCTTGAGGATGTTGACAAAGATCAAGCACCGCTCAGGTTACTCGCCACCGAGTACGAACGGGATATGTCCAAATGTGAACCGCTTGTTTGCAAAGGTGGTACGCTCTGCATCTTCAACAACTATACATTACATTCAGCAAGCGATTATCTGCGGGAAGATGGACAACGCTTTACATGGGGATTCGGTTTGGGACGGGCAGACCACTATT
>JAPPMR010000792.1 GCA_028818995.1 Candidatus Poribacteria bacterium
AAATCACGGAACAGTATAGAATGTATTACATAAAGTCAATTAGCACAAGTCGTAAAATTGAGAAAAATGTATATATCCTACTCATTTGTCTCTCTTTTAAATATGGGAACATGTGTTAAACATTGAATGGGTGAACAAGGTTAGAATCAGACAAAAAACTTGAGAAAAAACAAGATGTGTGTAATACTTATAGTATATACCAAATCTTTCTAACTTTCCACCCCAAAAATTTGAGACGTTCGTAAAAAATTAGGAGAATGTATATGGTTGAACATATTGTCTTACTCAAGTTGAAGTCGGATGTCACCTCAGAACAATTGGATGCCTTGCCTGATGCTTTATTAGAAATGGCTGATGAAATACCTGGCATTGAATCTATTACTGCTGGCACTAACAACAGTCCCGAGGGCAAGAGTCAAGGATATGCCTACGGATTTATAGTGCGATTTACAGATGAAGCAGCGCGAGACGCATATCTGCCGCATCCGTTTCACCAAAAAGTAGCGGGTGAACACATTCGTCCACTTGTTGAGGACGTTCTTGTCTTTGACTATACAGTTTAATTTTAAATGATTCTTTGTTGTATCAATTGCAACTAACTAAAATAGATTTCATAAATTCCTTTGGAGGTAATATATGAGTTGGAATATTGTCGTCGTTGTTTCAGATACACTTCGGACAGCATATTTAAGCCCTTATAGTAACGATTGGGTGCACACACCGAATTTACAGCGTTTTGCCGAAGAGGGTGTGAGATTTACCAATGCACACCCTGAATGTTTGCCAACAATTCCGACGCGCCGCACACTACACACAGGTAGGCGTGTCTATCCATTTAGCTCTTACAACCCCGTGCCGTGGGATAATGTCTATACCCCCGGTTGGCAGCCGATGTCCTCGGATGAACCTGCAATTGCAGAGTCGCTTGTCCGAAATGGGTATCATACAGGCTTCTTCGCGGATGTGCCGCACTATTTTGTGCCGGGTATGAATTTTACACGTGGATTCCGACAGTGGCAGTTTGTCCGAGGACAAGCAGAAGATAGATACCGCGGCGGTGCTCATGCTGATCCAAGCCAAGTTGCCAGATACCGTGGCAATCCAGAACGTGTCAAATCTCACATTGTGAATGTTCAACCGGAACGTGAGGAAGAAAACTGGCCCACTGCGCGATTATTCCGTGCTGCAATTGAATTTGTAGAACATAATCATGAAAATACACCTTTTTATCTATATGTAGACGGATTCACGCCACACGAAACATGGGAAGCACCTATCCACTATTATGACCTCTACGGTAGTAGAGAAGATCGGGAACCGATTTGTCTCAATTTGCCCTACGGTTCGCTTAAAGATGAAGAACTTGAAAATCGTTTGCCAAGTGTTAAAGCAAACTACGCAGGTTTGGTAACCCTTGTGGATACATGGTTTGGCAGGTTAGTGGATACAATTGATTTGCTCGGACTACGCGATAACACACTAATTATTTTCCTGAGTGATCACGGCACAAACTTCGCAGAGAATCCTGATAAAGCCACAGGAAAACCCGCCAATTTCATGTATCCCGGTACAATGGATATTCCACTTCTCGTCCGTCATCCATCTGGTGTTAACGCTGGCACAACGTGCGATGAATTTGTGTATACACTTGATGTGCCTGCAACCGTCATGGCAGCAAGTCAAGTGGAACCTGCTGGTGAAATTCAGGGACAGAATCTGCTTCCCCTCGTTGAAGGTAAAAGTGGATTTACATCACGCGAATATCTCACTTGTCGTTATGTCAACTCCGTTTGGTATAAAGACGCGAAGAGCTGGTATTTCTCAAGTGTTGATCTCACTAATGGCACACGTCTCTTTGACCTTGAGGCGGACCCAACATGTCAGAATGACATTACAGATCAAGGTGCTGATCGAATTTCGCTTGCACATGAGCGTATCTTAGCCGATGCAGGTGGACATTTGCCGCACTATAAACGTCAGGGTAGAACGGATGCACTCGGTAGACCGCAGTTTGCTGAAGAATAAAATTATATTGAGTGGTTACACAAGATGGGAAATATGAGTTTCAATTTAAAAGAGATTCAGGTTCATTGGAGCGTTGTGCAACCACTCTTTTTAATTCGTAACGAAAAAGAATACGACAAAGCCGTTACCGTCCTAAACGAGCTGATTGACGAAGTAGGGACCGATGAAAAACACTCACTCTATGGACTACTTGATACACTTGGTACAGTGATACATGCCTATGAAGATAAACACCATCCAATTCCAGAGTGTAGTGGTGTTGAAATGTTACAATTTTTAATGAAGGAACATCAACTAAAACCATCAGATTTGCCTGAACTCGGTACTCCAGATACCGTTTCAGAAATTCTTGAAGGTAAGCGCGAATTAACGGTCAAACACATTCATACTTTAGCGGTAAGATTTCAGGTTGCCCCAGCGGTGTTTGTATAATCATCTAAAACCTGTTTGAGAAATATTCATAAGTTTCATTACTAATAAGTGTCAGTCTAAACCTATCTAAAGGAGATTAAGTTATGAGACGCTTTCATTGCAGACGAACTTCAATTGCTATGTTTATTCTTATCATTGTGCTTGCCTTCACGATCTCTTGGAATGCAACTGCACAAAAAAACTTATCAAGCATTTCTGGTAAAGTAATAAATGAAGAAGGCAAACCGGTTGCCGGTATTAAACTTGCCATAAAACCTGTTAAGATTGGTTTTCTTCGAGGTGAGATTCCAGCACTCAAACCTTTCTTATCTTGGCGACGAGTAGTAACTGACACTGAAGGACGATTTTCTTTCCTTAACAT
>JAPPMR010000300.1 GCA_028818995.1 Candidatus Poribacteria bacterium
GTCCTGTCCAGCCTCGACGACAAAATAGACCTGCTCCACCGCCAGAACAAAACCCTGGAAGCCATGGCGCAGGCGTTGTTCAGGAAGTGGTTTGTGGTGGAGCCAGAAGGGCACTGGAAAGCAGCGCCTTTGGATAGCATTGCTGATTACCTGAACGGATTGGCATGTCAGAAATTTCCCCCGGAAAATGAAACTAAAAAATTACCTGTCCTTAAGATTAAGGAATTAAGAGGCGGATTTGCCGAAGACCCAGATTGGGTTACATCAACAGTTGATGAAAAATACATTGTCCATGCCGGGGACGTGATTTTTTCCTGGTCAGGTAGTTTATTGCTGAAAATCTGGCCTGGACAAAGGTGCGTTTTGAATCAGCATTTATTTAAAGTCACGTCAGACAACTACCCCAAATGGTTTTTCTTTTTCTGGATAAAACACCACCTGAATAAATTCATCAAAATTGCTGATAGCAAGGCAACAACAATGGGACACATCAAACGCAGTGATCTCTCAAATTCAATGGTCCTAATCCCCGATAGGCAAGATATCGAAAAAATGAATAGTAGAATAGAACCGGAATTTGAAAAAATAATAACCAACAACGCCCAAATCCAAAATCTCGAAAACCTGCGGGAGATTTTGTTGTCAAAATTGATGAGTGGAGAGGTAAGAATTCACCACGCATAAGTGTTACGAATGTTAACCGAAGGAATTTTGGTTTTCGGTGTGATGGCTGACACAGAAATACAATGAAGCTTTTATATCAGAAACGCAGGGTCCGACAAAGAAGGATCAGCTATCTACATAATAAGCGAAGAATTATCAGTAAAGAAAAACAAAAGAGAAGATATCGTGAAATATCCGGTTCCCAGAATCGCGAATATACCTTTGCGAGTAACGTCAACAAACAAACGATAAAACTGACTTTGCCGAAACAATTCGGATTCGAGAGCAATTATGAAGCAACAACCAAATCCTTATATGAAATAAGGCATGTCACTGAACATGCCAAGCGCAGGCTGTCTTTGGATTTCAGTGAAATTGAACGTATTGGCTCTACTGCCAGTTTGGCTCTCGCGGGAGAAATATATAGGTGGAACAAACAAACAGTCAGCCCAGTTGTTTCCCGGCCGGAATTATGGAATCCGGAAGTAAAAGTGGCACTGGCGGAAATGGGTTTATTTAAGCTCCTTAATCTACCCTATGACGGCAAGGAGAAAGTTGAAACAAATCGGACGTTTGTGAAATTCATTTTTGGTAATACTACAGATGGAGAAAGCGCAAGGAAATTGAGAGGCGCTCTCGAGGAAATAGCAAATAGTAGTATTGAAGCGAAATCTGCGTTTGGCGGCATCACGGAAGCCATGAATAATGTTGTTAAACATGCTTACCCGCATACGTCAAGAAATGAAAAAATATTTGGGGTTACCCATCCCTGGTGGTTAGGCGGCTCGTATAACAGGCAAACAGATACTTTAATCATCTCAATATGTGACCAGGGTGTAGGAATTCCAAAAACACTACCAAGGCAACACACGAAAGAGAAAATTGATGGCCTTTTCGGTCGTCTTGGCATAACCCAGCCTGATGATGCGGCGATGATTAAAGCAGCGATTGAATTAGGACGTACTGCTACCAGGGAAACCTATCGGGGCAAAGGATTGCAGGATATAAAGAGATTTGTGGACAGTTATGAGAATGCCAGTTTAAAAATCTTGAGTTTACGGGGAGAATACCTATATTTAAAAGAGGCGGGCATCGAGCGTGAGGAATTGGTTTTACACACGTCATCGTTTCATGGCACTCTAATAGAGTGGCGTATCGATAACCTTGCCGGATGGAGACAGAGATGAAGCAAATTGACATTTCCAAAAATTTTTCAGATGTGCCTGCAGGCCGGTATAAAACGGATGGGCCAAACTCTGGTGAGCGCTTCAGGAATGATCTCCTGATGCCAGCACTACAGACAGAGGAAAAAGTGGAGGTGATATTGGATGGGGCAGAAGGGTATGGGTCCTCATTTCTTGAGGAGGCATTCGGCGGACTGGTCAGAAACACTGATTACACGAGAGAATATCTTGCATCTAACCTCATTATTATCTCTCATTCCAAGGAATATGAGTTCTACAGAGACTTGGTTTTGGAATTCATATCAGACGCATTTTACGATAAAAACAACAAGGCGGCGTAGGTGAGCATTGAGGCGCAAGCACTGACGATAAGTCCATATGTCATCCCTGTTGCGATTATATGCAGTGCTCTTATAGGTTTTCTTGCAGCTTGGTATAACTCGCTGATAAACAGACAATCTCAGGAAATCTCTTTACAGATAAATGAAATTTGCAGTGCACTGGATCAATTAAAATCCGATGCCGTTAAATACTGGATGGGTGGCAACAACAGAAATAATGAAATTTTAATCACCTCCCTTTTGCATAGCATTTCCTTGCAATTATCATATCTCAGGGATTCGTTGAACGCTTTCACTACGCCAGGGTGGAAATTGTGGAAATGGTTTCCCGGGACCGACAAGCAGAATCAATCAAAACTGGCTGACCTTCATAAGGAAATCCATAATTTGATCACGGGAGACGATTTTGGAGTTGCGGTCAGCGCACGGAATGATCCTGAGAGATGTAGACGAATTTCCGCGAAAATTGATCGATTTAAATTTTACATTCGTACTTATCGAAAAAGGTATTAGATTTCTTGGGACTCGACGAACCCAGTTTGGTGCTCAGTTTGAAATATACTTTGTTGGTAACTACTCGCCCCCCTTACCCTGGTCCTGCTTGGCGGGGTCTTTCTTGAGCG
>JAPPMR010000285.1 GCA_028818995.1 Candidatus Poribacteria bacterium
CACCAGGGGTGTGCATTGCTAAGGGGGTTCGTGTTTCCTTGTCCATGCTAAATAGGATAGCACGCCATCACCGAATACGCAACAGAATTCAGTTCGTGGTCAATTTTGACGTCATAACCCTGCTAAACGCTCAAAAAGTGCATCCAATCGTGTGTATGAATGAAACGTGTGTGAAATAACAAAGGAGAACCGTATTACGATGATTTGGACGCTGATCCAACGTGAAATTCTAACAAATTTGATG
This sequence comes from Candidatus Poribacteria bacterium, assembly GCA_028818995.1. Next base: position 245 of record JAPPMR010000285.1, read on the forward strand.
ACATTCCGATTTTTTGTTACGGTTATAGCCTGTATGTCGCTTGTAATTGCCGGAACCGTCGTTTTAACGGATAATTATGAACGAAGACTCGCAAGTTATAACGCGGATTTCCAAACACACCAAGAAAGAACCTTTATCGCAAAAACGTATTCATCTTTTAGAGCAGAAATTGACAGGGCACCTAACCCATTAAGTCTCTTTAATCAAGGACTTGATAAGCGGGCGAAGAACTCTATCCGAATCCGTATAGGAAAGGTTCCCTTCCTATGGGATAATGTATATCAACATCAAAGCACAGGATTTAATAATCCTTTCCGACATTTACTTGCCGATATTGATCTGGTATCTATCTTCCAAATTCTTCTAAGTCTCCTCGCGCTGGTTTTTGCTTATGACGCAATAGCTGGCGACCGTGAGAATGGCACACTACGTCTTATCCTCGCCAATCCTGTTGGGCGAGGAGTCGTTATACTGGGAAAATATGTCGGTGCCATAGTTTGCCTAACACTGCCTCTCCTGATTAGTTTTTTGTTCGCATTGCTTCTACAACTTCAGTCAAGTGCTATCCAATATACTGTAGATGACTTCCTTCGAATCGGTGGCATTTTACTCACCACGATTGTTTATATTTCCACTTTTTACCTCATCGGATTGTTTATTTCAAGCATGATTCACCGTACAGCGACATCACTAATAGTCTCAATGTTTATCTGGGTAACTTTGACGTTACTCTACCCGAACGTGAGTCTGTTCCTTGTGAATCGTCTCATTGATACGGAGGAGAAAATAGAGCAGGTGAATCGAGAGATTGAGCAGGTTTCTGATCGTTATTATCGGGATGAACAGAAATTACGAGACCCTTTTGAAAGCCCATCTCTACTAAAGGGTAGCATCGGCAGTGGAGGATCAAGAGGATACCTACACCTGAGTAAAAATTTGACGTATATTCCAAATGAATCCGAACCCAATATCCCTACCGTAAAAGCCTATTTTCAAGACTTAACATCTCTGCATATTCGCGCTGCTGAAACAATTTGGCGGATACGAAAAAACGCCTTTGCTGAAACCTACATTCGTAAGTCCAGAATTGCCCGAAATGCTTTACGATTTTCTCCTGCAGGCTTATATCATCTCTCAACTGAAGCATGGGCAGGGACAGACATCGCCAGGATGGAACACTTTTTCGAAACTGGGCGGCAATATAGGCAAAGGGTACTGGACTATTTCCATGACAAAAAGGCGTTCAGTTCACGACAATGGTTTGCAAGCGATAAAGGGGCAGTTCGTTGGGACGATGCGCCACGATTCACTTATCACCCGCCTGACGTATTTGAGGATGCAAATTCTCGTGCACTGCCGGACCTGTTTCTGCTTTCTCTTCTTAACCTTGTGTTATTTATAACTACCTTTATGATTTTTAGTCGGCAGGAGGTGTGAAATGTTGTGGCATATTGTCAAACGGGAACTCTTTGAACAGGCAAGTAGCCTCCGTTTTGCCATTGCGATGCTGCTCACTGTTTTTTTGATGATTGTTAATGCCTTGGGACACATTGACGAATACAAAACGCAACAAGCAGAATATGGTCAGAAGGTTGCAGAGTCTTTGACAGAATTGGAACAGAAAAGTAGTAATCTTTATAACCTCGTCCTTCGCGGTCCCGGTGAACTTCACAAGATGCCTTCATCCTTGTCTTTCTGTGCACATGGCAGTGAAAATAATTTACCGAGCCTTATATCAGGGAGGTATTCAGGATGGAATTGGGGAGGACGTTCTGGATTATGGAGACTCAAATATGATGCTTTTCCACCAATAACAGCAACAGATATTTTTCCAATCTTCTTAAAAATCGATTGGACACTTATCATTTCCAGTGTACTAAGTTTTCTATCGCTCATTTTTACGTTTGACGCGATTTCTGGTGAGGTGGAGCATGGAACACTCCGACTGACCTTATCAAATTCCGTTGCACGACGCACAGTACTCACCGGCAAGTTTTTAAGTAGCCTGATTAGCCTCGGTGTTGTGTTGCTGAGCGGTGTGTTGATTAACCTTCTATTGTTACACCTCTCTGGAACACTCCAATTAAATGCACAAGAATGGAGCAGAATCACAGGAATCTTCGTCGTAGGAATGATATATATATCTGTTTTTATTGTCCTTGGACTCTTCGTGTCTACTCTGACTAACAATGCCTCAACAAGCCTTGTAATCCTTCTCCTTACATGGGTAATCTGGGTTATTCTTGTGCCACCAATGGTTGGAACAATCATGAGTGGGATAAACCTGCCATCAATTGACCGCGGTCCCAGTACGATATTTTTCGCGCGTAATGGACTCCTTGAACGTTATAAGGAACGTGGTTTGGATGAAGCTCCAACGCGTACTCGCCCACCAACGCCAGCAACATTACTCTGGGCAGAATTCATGGATGAGGAAGCGCAAGAATGGAAACGTTTGAACAAAGAATTTCTAAATGCACAGATATATCAGATTCAGGTTGCTAGGGATTTTAATCGTATCTCACCAACTGCAATTTTACAGTATACGATTGAATCTTTCGCGGGAACGGGATTCCAAAGGTATCTGAATTTTATGAAAAACGCTGAAAATTATGAGACTGACTTCAACGCTTTTCTCATATCCGCTGACCGAGCAGATCCAGACAGTCTACATGTTCCCTTTGTGAGAGAAGGCATGTCCGACAAACCTGTCTCCTTTGAAAGCATACCCAAATTCCAGGACAGGTTACGTTTAGAGGATGCGTTTAAAGAGGCAATTCTGGATGTGATGTTGTTGTTCCTATTCTTTGTTGTGCTATTTGCGGGAGCACACGTTTCATTTCAACGTAAAGAAATATAACCTCGCAAGCAGATAGATCGCTGACTCACACACCTATTTCGAAAACCGCTGCAAAACATTATGCGCGTAATCCGTTCAACAACAGCATCGCAACCTTGAAACTCACAAGAACTTCATAAATAAGGATAGGTGGCATCGGGTTGGTAGTCCGGTAGCAAAGCATTATGGGGTTTGCCTGCTATAAGGTTTGTGCCATCAGTAAAGCCTTCAGGACGGTCGCGGAGAAACTCAATCAGACGATTTCGCCAAGGTGTTAGTTGAGTTTCTGCATCGCTTTCACTTGCCAAATCGCGTGTTTCGTGCGGATCATCCTGCAGATTAAAGAGATGTTCTCTACCGGTTTGGGAATACCAGATGTACTTGTGGTGTCCGTCAGTCACATAGTGGTTGCCGTGCTTGTAATTGTAGCAACCCGAATGCTCTCCGTGTAGACAGTCCCGCACCCGGTCAGTATCGCCACGCATAATGGGGAGTAGGCTTTTACCGGTGCATGTGCTGGGAATATCAATATTTGCAGCATCAAGAATAGTGGGCATGATGTCCTGCAGACCGACAGGACTATGGCAAACAGACTCTTTTGGATAACCCCATTTCGCTGGTGCGCGCATTAGAAACGGCACTCGTGCAGAGGCTTCGTAAGGGAAGGTTTTACGGAACATGTTGTGATCGCCCAACATTTCACCGTGGTCAGATGTGAAAATAACGAGACAGTCATTCAGACTACCTGCATTTTGAAGCAGCCTGCCGATCTGATCGTCAATGAAGTTAATCATCCCATAATAGGCAGCACGGGCGCAGCGCATATCGTGTTCGTCAAGGCAAATTTCCCAAGCATTTGGATTCAACCCTTTCTGCGCACCCTCAAATTCTGGCGCCCAATCACCGACCATGGGTGGTGGAAGGTCACGCTGAATGTAGCGGTGGTAATAGTGGAGCGGTGGTGTCAATGGCGGGTGCGGGTCAATAAAGGAGATGTTGAGAAAATACGGCACTGACGGGTCACGTTTTCGTAGGAATTTGAGGGCGCGGTCGACACACCAGAAGGTATGCATCTGCTCTTCGGGCAGGTGATGCGGGCGTCCGACCCATCCGTTAGCAGAGACACCGTGTGCCATTCCCGGATCATAATCGTTGCGGCAGTGGGACTGCTGCAACCACTCGACATAATCGTTGTTAGCAGTTCCATGCGTAGCATCGGACAACTGCAGATGATCGAAACCGTATCGCTTACGTGGTGGAGACAGATGCAGCTTGCCGATCATCTCGGTTTGATAACCGGCAGCAGATAATTCACCAGCCAGGGTATGCGGAGGATTCCATTGCGCTCCTGTATATCCTACCATTCCGTTGGCTGCGGGTGCGGTGCCAGTCATGATACCACGTCGGGCAGGGATACAACTCGGACATTCAGCATACCCGCGGCGGAAGTGTGTGCCACTGCGACCAATCCAGTCCAGGTTGGGTGTTTGCAGGCAGTCGGGACCGTCAGGATCAATACCCAGACAGTCGCCGCGTTGTTGGTCGGTGGTGATTAGGACGATATTCGGACGTTCATTAGACATTTCAAACTCCATTCTCAATAATGTCAAATCGGTTCAACGTTTGTTAGACAATATAACATACATGTTGATGGATATCAAAGAAATAATTCCTTAGCAGCGTCATTCAAATGTTGTGTGATTAGAAACATCGGTCCAGACTGTGATTATCTGATTTGGATAATAATGTCAATTTAGAATATCATTTTTATATTATATACGATAAAATAATAAAAAATAATTTTTTGACTTTTGGTTCATTATGTTGTATAATTAAATGTGATTAGAAGCTATGTATACGGCAATTCATAAATTTATTGCTTGAAAAATGATATTTTTATATGTCGCTAAAAATGTTTTAATTAAACCTATAATTAATATTTTAGTCAAATAGATAAAACATTATAGAGAATTTCAGTTAGTCGTTAACTACAAGAAGCAGAAACAGAGGTGAACACAAATGGCTAGAACAAAAGACATTGCAATGATTCACGGTGCAGCGTTTTACTTTGCCCATATCTCACGCGATAAAAAGAAAATTGCTAATCACTTCGGTGTAACAGAACGTACAATAGAACGATGGTCGAAAGAACCTGAATGGGAAGAAGCATTGAACGCCTGGGGATATGCCGGTGATAGATCTTTCACACCACCACCCCGTCGTGATATTGCATATAAGTCCAGAGATAGTTATGAGAAGGCGAGAGCAATTTACATTGAAGCACTACAGGCAGGGGAGCCAGATCACAAACTTGCTACGATCGCAGGGGAAGCCACTGGACTACCACCGGCAACAATTCGTAGGTGGGCTATGAAACACCGCTGGCGGGATTATTATTGGGATAGCGATGTATCAAACAGAGAGATTGAAACTTTCATAGGTGTTTCAGACACACCGTACGAGTTTGAGTGTTATAACATTTTGTCAGAGTTTCCAGGTGTTGGAGCGGTCTATATATTCACAAAACGTGATACGGCATCAGGAAAAAACATTCATGAACCTTTGTACATCGGTCAAACACGATCATTGGAAGGCAGTTTTTATGACCCCAAAAAATTCGATTGTGTTAAGAAGAAGGGTGGGAATATTATCTGTATACACCGTGAGAAAATAGAATTTTTGCGTCGTCAAAAAGAAAGTGATCTAATTGCGATACTCAAACCTATTTGTAATGAATAAATACCGTACATAAAGTCGCTATATTATTTTGTATTTTATCTCTATTTTATTCATAAAAACCATATTTTCGCTAAAAATAGTAAAATTGATTTGACTTTATAAGAGATTAATAGTATAATTACATAGTAAGTGAAAAGGAGAGGCTGTCACCTCTCCTCCGAAACCTATATTACAAAACCACAATCAACCATAATCACGGTTTTTGCCTTAAGGTTTTTCTTAATTATACCACCAAATCACCTTTTTGTCAAAAACCTATCTCGTTGTTTCTGAAGATTCCACAGATCTCAGTAAAAGATAAGGAGTCCATCTAAAATGAAAAATCTGAATATATCAGTTCTACGTGACCGCAATATTTCTATAAACCTTGCCGAATATAGGGATGTCTATCAAGATGACCCAACGCGTGAAGCAGAATGGAAACTGCTAATTTTCGCGGAGGAAGTTGGGTTTAGGAACGGCAACATCGTATTAGTGGCTCAAGATTTTTACTTAGTAGATGGTGACACGCTTATACATATTTGTCCAGTATCTGATCAAGAAACCACGAATAACAGAATAATTCCATATCTACAAAAGAAAATTAACCGTGAATCGTTGTTGAAATGAAGTGTTTTAGTAACTAATTGTTCAAACTATAAAAAAGGAGAAAATCAAAATGGAACCCATAATTGGAATTACAGAATGCCGTCGTAACTATGAAAATTACGTATATGCGATTGAGAAACATGGAGGAAGAGTTGAAAAATTATTTATCCGTGACAATAGAGATGCAGAAAAAATTGTTGCTGATCTTGATGGACTTTTACTTCCTGGCGGAGGTGATATTGATCCGCGCCGTTATAATGAATCTCGATACCATATTAAAGGTATTAGCAAGATCGAGGGCGTTAGCAGGTCGCGCGACACATCAGAGTTACAATTATGTCTGAAGGCATTAGAAGCCGATATACCCATTTTCGGAATCTGCCGCGGGATTCAGATACTGAATGTTGCAACGGGTGGCAGCCTCTACCAAGATGTTCACACGCAACTTAATAACTGTTTACTTCATAAAGATGAGCAAAGTAAATATGATGCTTGGCATAAAATTAAGATTCAATCAAGTAGTCTGCTTAACCAATTTACTGGTGATAGTTTTACAGAAGTCAATTCAGCCCATCACCAAGCTGTGAAAACTATCGGTGAAGGTCTTATTGTAACTGCTCAATCAGAAGATGGTATTATTGAAGCGATGGAAAATCCAGCAAAGCTGTTTGTTATTGCTGTACAATACCATCCTGAACGAATGGGAGAAAATTTGGAATCTCCGTATCCTGACGGAGAGTTTCTTGAACATGCAACAAAATTATTTGAAGCGTTTATCAAAGCTGCTACAGAAAGGAGAGAAACATGCTGACTTTATTAAACATTGAACAGAGCAATGGTCGCGCAATCCCGTTTAAAATTGATCGCTACGATATCAATATTACAGTCAATAATAATCAACAGGTGAAAACGAAAATCACCCAAACCTTCACTAATCCGAACGATTTTGAAGTAGAAGGTGCTTATATCTTCCCTGTTCCAGACGAGACGGTGTATTCCAATTTCACACTTTCTATTGATGGAAAGCCCGTAGAAGGTAAATTGTATTCTCATGAGGAATCGCATGAGATTTATAGATCAAGTGCTCGTTTGGGTAACAATACAGCAATCCTTGAACATATCAGGACACGTGCGTTTGTTGCAGAGGTATCTGGGATTCCGGCAAATGGGGAGTACTACATTCAGTTTGAGTATTCTCAGATTGTTCCTGTAGAGAGTGATCTCGCTAAGTACACGTATCCCTTATCGCTTGCGAAATCCGCTGCTGGACGGATCGCGGACCTCACTTTTGAAATGGAGATTGAAAGCGAATCTGAGTTGAGAGCAATCTATTCACCTTCACATGAAGTAGTCATCAACCGCAAGGACGACCACCACGCACGCATCCTTTACAAAGGCAAGGATATAGATCCTGACGACAATTTTGAATGCTATTACTCGGTTTCGAATGACAATTTTGGTATCACCCTTTTCACGCACCGTGCCGATGAGGATGAAGATGGATATTTCATGTTGTTCGTTTCACCTAAGTATGAAGTGGAGAAGGCAGATGTTATTGAAAAAGACTTTATCTTTGTCTTGGACCACTCGGGTAGCATGGCAAGGCGTAAAATTGAACAAGCGAAAGCGGCACTCCGCTATTGTGTTCAGAATCTAAACGATGGCGATCAGTTCAATCTAATTTTCTTCAATACGAACATTACCTCCTTTGCTGACAGATTAAACAGGGGCGATGGTGAACTCTTGCATCGTTCTGCAGCCTTGTCTCATAAACTTATTGACGTGGAAGATGGTCGTGAAGAAGCCCTCGCGTTTATTGACGGTATTGAAGCACGTGGTGGCACAAATATCAATGATGCCCTCCTCACAGCGTTAGCGGAAAAACCGGATCCGAACCGTCCACGTATCATCGTTTTCCTAACCGATGGATGCCCGACTGCCGGTGTGAGGAACGAAGCCCGAATACTTGAAAATGTAGCACAAGCGAATGCGAATCAAGCCCGTATCTTTGTATTCGGTGTAGGCTACGACGTGAATAGGCGTTTACTCAACAAAATGGCAGTGGATAATGGGGGATCCTATGACTATGTAAAGCCAGAGGAAGACATTGAAATTGCTGTATCTTCTCTTTTCAGAAAGATGAATGAACCGGTTCTTGTGAACGTTGAACTTGACTTCGGGCAAATTATTACGAAAGAGTTATCCCCGCAAAAACTTCCAGATATGTTTCGTGAGGAACAGTTTATACTTTTTGGTCGCTATGAAAACCACGGGGATACTGTCTTGAAACTGCGTGGGAATGTTGATAGTGAACTACAGGAATTCTCCAAACAGGTGCATTTCTCAAAACTGGAGATAGATCACGATTTCTTGCCACATCTCTGGGCACAACGCAGAGTTGCAGAATTGGTAGACGAAGCAACACTCAATGGTAGAAGTAGTGAACTCTATGCAGAGATTGAACGTCTCTGCACAAAGTATGGTGTAGAAACACCGTACACATCATTCGTTGCGGCAGAGGATGGTTCGTTAAGATCGCATTATCAATCACGAATTTCCACTGCTTATTCTCCTGACAAACCTACAGATGAGGCAGTGATGCAAAGCAAGGAAATGAAAAAGATTAAAGAGGTTCGATTCAAACAGCAGTATAATGATAGAAAAACTATTGGACGTAAGACTTTCCGTCGCATTGGAGAAATATGGGTAGATATCAAATACGACCGACAATCGGAGCTGAAAACAATTGAGTTTGGTAGCAAAGAATACTTCGATCTTGTCGACCTTTCTTATGATTTGGCAAAATGCTTAAAACTTCATCCCCCTATGATTATCTGTCACGACGGTGTGAATTATAAGATTACACCACGCAGGTCATACAAACAAGCTTAACAATATCTGCCACTCACACGTTTAGCATCGCTGCCGCCATGTTTCTAAAAAGAAATGAGCATCAATTACATTGGAGGCAAATATAGTTTCACTAATTCTATTTATGATAATCACGCGGGACATCATACACAGTTTCAGTTTTGCATTGCACGTGTGGCTACTCTTTAGTTTAATATCAGCAATGGCGTTTGAGGAATGGGTTACAGAGACCCACATTACGCCAGCAATAGAACGTCTACTACAGAGGATCACTACCTTTTGGCACAAAGTTATACCTTCTGTGTATATAGCGTTTCGAGTATTTTGCCATTTGATGCCACATACCTCAATAATTTCTGCAACAAAAATCGCTACCAAATTTGCACTACGGCTTATAAGTGATACGGAAAATCACTCTTGGTTGAAAAGAAAGAACGTGTGGAGAAACGTAAGAGCGCCAACACCTACGAATGACAAATAAATACACTTGTGTTTATGCTGAAAGCCTCCGCAAAACATTATGTGTAATCCGTTCAACAACAGCGTCCTACCAGCTAATCCGTGCGTAAAACATTTCACCAAATACAACTTGAACTTTCTGGACAAAGACATATCTTGTCTACTCTCAGAAAGCATTTTCATGAACAAATACCAACAACACACTGATAAACATTGAAATCTAAAGAATTTTGATAAATATCAGATGTTAAGATAATGTGTACGGATCCTAAAAATACAAAACACCCTATCATTGATGCTACGTTGCAATAGTATGAGTTTATCACAATATTAGACCTACGTCAATCTATTTCCAGCGAAGTGACACCGATTTTCCTTGCAATTTTCTCCTGTTTCTGATAAATTAAGCGTAAATAATGGCGCAGTTTTGATATAAAATTCTCAACTTAGGTACAAGTAAATGCCTACACGAAAAAATACCCTTATTATATTTTTTATTTCTTGTTATATTATTGGCATTGGAACAGTTTTTGCTGAACCTATTGATTCAGGAACGTATTGGTTTATGGTTGATACTACCCCTGATACCGATGCACGGGCACTGTTTAAAACACTGGACAAACTTTTAAAAGAAAAGGGAAAGGTATCTCAGGAGCATATTCACAGTCTTGCGGGGGATCGAGCGGCTAAAGATGAAATACAGATCGCTCTGGCTGACATCGGGCACGCGCGTGGAAAAATAGATACCTGTATCTTTCTCTATCACGGTGCAGTTTCCAAACAACTTGGCGGGAACGCAATGCACCTTTCAACACAGTCGGAAGAAACTATACAGGATTCTGTTTTGAATCAATGGTTAAAAGGAACAGGTGCGGATCGTAGACTTGTAATCATTGATGGTTACGCAAACGATGACAGCCTGACTATCTACTATGCCAACAGAGAAACGCTTGGCACTGCGGCACTAAACGTCATCCAGCCGCCTGATGCGGTAGGTAAGAATGCCTTTCTTCAGGCTCTGATTGACGCTTTGTCTGAAGAAAAAATAGACATAGATAAAAACAGACACATCAGTATTATCGAAATATATCAGCATTTACAGACAAACAGTGCTTTTGAACAAGCAATTTTTGCGCCCACCGGGGACGTTGAAGAAACAGTAATGAAGCTCAGTCCTGCCATCAATGTTACTACGTTTCCAGAGGGGGCACAGATTTTGCTAAATGAAAAAGAAAGTGGATTGACCCCTCAGCTTTTCACGGACGACTTACAGCAAGGCAACTACACTGTCTCTGTCAGAAAAGCGGGGTATAATAGTCCAGAGGCTAAAACCGATGAATTGAAGTTAAAACAGGGTGAAGTTATCAATTTTGCATGGGCACTCAAACCGATTTCAGTTTTCGGGACTGTTTCCGGTCCTTCCGATGTATCGGTTGTTGGTACGCAGGTTTCAATTGATGGCACAGGATATGAGGCACCCGTTGGAGAAGATGGAACTTATTCATTTCAAGACTGGCAAGCGTCGAAAATGTTAACGCCAGGAACAGATTATACACTTTATGCAAAGCAAGGGGACCTCTATCACGGTTCAGCAACCTTTACTTTCGCCGGTTATGCTGCAATAGAGCAACCGATTGAATTAGTGAAAAAAACATGGTTTGAGATTTCAGAACTTGAATTTAGCCGAAATGACCATCAAAAAGCGGTTAATGCTTTCCAAAACGGAATTGAGTTAACGACAGATTTTCCACCGATGTCAGAAGACTTAACAGTTTTGCTGTTTACGACCTTCGCTGATGCTATTGATCGTTCCCAGGTTCAGGATGTAAATTATTATGTCGCCACAGCAAAGTTAGCTGAAGCATACCAGCAACCGGAACTTATCAAAAAGTATTGGAAACTCGTGAAATTGAAAGCAGAAAAAGGTTCTTCTGCTGCGAAATTAGCTGGGCAGCGGCTGTGGCGACTCAACCCTTGGCGTAATATTCTCAATATCGGCATAGCCTGTCTGTTAGTTATTGTAATTGCCTCTGGTATATGGACATTTTACCGATACCAAAAGTCTAAACAAACAGAGACAGAAGTAGATGCGTGAAAACCCTCCTAATATACTCTGGATATGTAGCGACCAGCAACGATTTGACACCTTAGGTTGCTACGGTAATCCTTATGTCCAAACACCGAATTTAGATAATCTTGCGCGGGAAGGTGTGCTTTTTGAATACGCTTTCTCACAAAGTCCAGTTTGCACACCGAGCAGAGCAAGTTTCCTTACTGGACGCTACCCTCGCACGACACGATGTCGGCAAAATGGACAGGCAATCCCACCGGATGAAGTGCTTGTAACAAAACTGCTCCAAGATGCTGGTTACGTCTGTGGATTGGCAGGCAAACTTCATCTTGCTCCTTGCAACCCACGTGTCTGCAAGGGAACAGAACAACGGATTGACGATGGTTATGATCAGTTCTTTTGGTCACACGATCCGGCTGATGCTTGGCCCACACATGATTATATTCAATGGCTTTCAGATAAAGGATTGCGCCGAGACAGCGCACCGTTTGCCGACTCGAAATATGTCCGCGTAATTCCATCAGAGGAACATAGTCAAACAACATGGAGTATTGAACGGGCGATGTCGTTTATCAGCAGTGCGTCACGATTTAAGCAACCGTGGCTTTTCTCTGTGAATATATTTGACCCACACCATGCGTTTGATCCACCGGTAGCAGCGTTAGAACGATACCGCGATATGTTAGACGATATCCCATTACCGAACTATGTTGAAGGTGAACTTGACGATAAACCGATTTGGCAACATATTGACCACAGTGGTGCTTATGGAGGAAAATCGGGGTATCCTTACCAAGAAATGAGCGAATCAGATCACCGTTGGGTAACCGCTGCGTATTGGGCGATGATAGACATCATAGACACACAAGTCGGGCGACTGCTTGACTTTTTAGAGGAAACAGAACAGAGAGAAAACACTATTGTAATCTTCACCTCCGACCACGGCGAAATGCTTGGCGACCACGGTATCTACCTGAAGGGACCTTATTTTTATGAACCTGCTATCCGTGTTCCGTTGATTATCTCAGGACCGGGAATGCTGAACAATGGTGCTCGTTCAAACGCTCTCGTGGAATTGGTAGATTTAGCACCAACACTTTTGGAAGCAAGCAATTTGGAACGTTACCTCGGTATGCAAGGGCAAAGTCTTCTACCCATGCTAACAGGTGAAAAAAGCCTGGATTCGCATCGTGATGATGTCTACTGTGAATATTACAACGCGATGGGATGGCATCGTGAACCTGCTGCGAACGCAACGATGGCACGAAGCGAAAGGTATAAGTTAGTCGTGGCACATGGCACAGGTGGTGGTGAACTTTATGACTTAGAAAATGATCCAAAAGAGACACACAATCTCTGGGATAATTCTGATTATATAGATGTTAAGCTTCAGATGCAGGAACGTCTTATTCATCGGATGGCATGGACGGTTGACCCTTTACCGGAACGCCAAGCACCTTGGTAGATCCGATTCCTTGTAGGTCGGGTAGAGCGAAGCGACACCCGACAGAACGCGAAGCACCGTGGTAGATCAGATATAGAAATTAGAATGTATGTAAAAGAGGAAAGTTAAAATTGAAGCACCTTCAGCAATTATCAAGGTTCGTGTCACCACAATTCATTTCGCCACGGTTAAGACAAGTATCCTTAATAATCTACATAATGTTATTCTGCTGGTTTGCAATTGGTTTAGATGCGAATGCCGACAACATTTTGGCACGCTGGGATCAGCAGCTTTTTGATCGTATCTATGACGCGCCACCGCATAGCGAACCGATGTGGACAGTTATGGAAGGAATTACAGAGTTTGGGCATTATCGGTCAATCATGGGATTATCAATTCTGCTCATGGCGTACGGAGATGAGGACCATCGGAATACAGGACGTTTGTTATCCTCAGCATACATTGGTGCGGGGGTGGTGACGTATGGGCTAAAGCGGATAGTCCGAAGAAAACGTCCCCTTGATGAAATCCTCGGGAATCCATCTCTGCCATCAGGACATGCGGCTATTGCGTTTAGTGCGGCAACGATTTTAGGTTATCGGTATCCGAAATGGCGGATTCCGCTCTACATTGGTGCAGGATTAGTAGGCTTTTCGCGTATCTATCTTGGGCGGCACTATACCTCGGATGTGTTAACGGGCGCAGTCATAGGCACCACGATGGGAGGACTCGTATGGCATAATCGCGTAACATTGTTGCAATGGGAGTTTTAGACCTACACAAGCACCAATTTGCGTAAGTCCTAATTATTGTAACTACTGAAGATGGATCTCTGACAATGGGATACCGTGATTAAACATCTTCACCGGTGGAAGTGCCTCCTCCACTTCCGTTAATCCACACAACCAGTTCCACGTCAATTGTCCCCTATGCCGATCCCGATAAGATTCTACCTCCGTTACATACGGATGCCTTCCTTTATGTTGATAAGACGGAATTTCATCGGATTCACTTACCCAATCCCGTTTCGGCATAGTGTTGCGGAAATATGAAAACTTAATCATACCGCGTCTGTCGGCATTGAGTTTTGGACCTGCCTTATGCCAAATACCGTAGCGTGTCATTGCAACGGTGCCGGCGGGTACAGTAAGCGATAATTGTCCGAGAATATCACCGTAGTGTGCAATTGCTTCTCGATCAACAAGCCGAAAGTGGGACCCTGGCAAAATCATTGTGGGACCATCTTCAATTCTGACCTCTTTCGGGTAATAGTAGCATTGGAGGTGTGTAATACCGTATCCGTATTCGGTGAGTCCATCCGAGTGCCACGTCTGCCCACGGTGTGGTGCTTCAAACAGGTGATGGTGTGCATTTGTCGGCACAATGAAATTCGCACCTAACAGCGAACGCACAACACCGGCAACCTCTGGGTGAAGTAGGACGTTTCGGCGAAATTCATCGGTTTGGACAAAATCACCCATACCTCCCCCACCAACGGATTCACATTGCCGATTGTAATCCGAATCAATGACGTTTTCCAGTGTAATATATCCGTTATGGATAAACTGCATGACTTGGTCATCATTTAGTGTCGGTTCTACGTTAAACATTTGTGTTGTTCCTTATACGATTTTTTCTAAAATGAATTCAAAACTGAGATATGCGTTTTCAACTTCTGAGAAGTTGTGGAGTTCGGGGCGTGGAAATTGCACAATTCGCCATCCATCACGAACTGCGTCAAGCACTGAACCGTAAGGCGGATCTTGTGACGGCAGCGCTGGATCGTCAGGTACTGTTGGATCATATAACGCCCATGCGCCAAGCGGTGAACGCAAATTGGTCGATTTGGAATAGAGGTATAGGACACTCTGCTTTTCTGAATTCAACGCTGCTTTTACCTCATGCAAATCCTCCGCTGTCAGTTCACCTGCGTCAAGTTTTTCGATGCAATTGTCGAGCCATTCTTTTATCGCTGATTTCACGTAAAGGTCTCCCTTCAATAAAGTTTTAACATTATAGCATAGAAATATAAAATATGGTATGATAGTTAATGACGTGATTCGACATGATGCAAACTGTCAAAGCGATAAAAACTAGGGAAATGCAAACTATGGCTAAAAAACCTGCCAATAAGCGAAAAAGACGTACTGATAACCAAAGAAAAACCACTAAAAGTCCCAATGCTTACAACAAGCAAGGACTCGAAAAAGCTAGTCGTCAAGAACATCATGGAGCGATTAAGGATTTCAGTAAGGCAATCCAGCTCAAACCAGACTATGCTGAGACATACTATAATCGCGGCGTATCAAAGATTGCGTTAGGTGAACCTGAAGATGCAATTGAAGATTTTGAGGAAGCAATCAAAATTAATCCCGAATACGTTGAAGCCTATGTTAAGCGTGGATTCGCACGGGGTTTCATCGGTGAAGAGAAAGCTGCCATTACAGATTGTAATACAGCAATCAATTTAAACCGTGATTTTGCCGAAGCGTACTTTATCCGCGGCTTGGCAAAGGGAGATTTAGAATTATACAAGGAAGCGTTCGCTGACTTTGACGAAGCAATTCGCCTGCAGCCTAATAGTAGTGATGCATTCTATTATAGAGCTTGCCTGAAAGAAGAACTTGAAGAATATGAAGATGCCATCGCCGACTATGATGAGGCAATACGTTTAGATCCTACTAATAGTGATGCCCGTGAGAATCGTCAAATATTAAAGGAAATGTTTATGGAGGAAGACGAACCATCTGATTTCCCAGGTCTGATCTTTCTGCCGAATCCTGAAGACGAAGATATGTTGCCGGACACTTCAGATTTCATCAATCCTATGATGCCCAATGTTTTTGACAATTTTTTTGAAGAATCGGATGAAGATATTGAGGAATACGAAACTACTATTAAAGCCGCTGATGAAGCCATATATCTGAATCCTGAGAATATCACGGCATACTATGAACGAGGGATTGCAAAGTATCATCTGAATTATTTTGAAGATGCCATCAAAGATTTTGATGAAGTGATTCTACGGCAGCCAGAAAACGTCGATGCTTACAATTATCGCGGAATAGCTAAGGATAGCCTCGGGTTGCATGAGGAAGCGTTCGCTGACTTTGACGAAGCAATTCGCTTACAACCAAATTCTTCTGAGGCGTACTACAACCGTGGCATGTGGAAGTGCATTCATGAAATGTTTGAGAAGGCGATCACTGACTTTGACGAAGCAATTCGCTTGCAACCGAATGCCGTAGAACCTTACTTAGGTCGATCGTTTGCTTATAACGCTCTTGAGAGACATGAGGAATCCAGAAATGATTTCATGGTAGCTGTACAGATGATGATATTGTCTGAAGAAGATGAATAGTAATTCTCAATACTCACATGAAACAGTGGTCGAATTACATGCATAGATTAGCCGGATTGTGTTAAAATTATTATGACCGAAGTGTGAACCTTAACCTGTTATTATTGGATCCGTGGTGTGTTTTTAGTTGCCGCACCAGAGAATACATACAGAAAGGATTTACTATGAGATTGGAAGGAAAAGTAGCGATTGTCGCGGGCGCTGCATGGGGCGGCATCGGGGCGGCAACCGCTTACAAATTTGGTTGCGAAGGCGCAAAAGTAGTTGTCAACACGCGCCGCCGAGAAGAAAAACTTGCTGAAACCGTCCAACACATCCAAGATGCTGGCGGCGAAGCAGCTGCCGTGATGGGTGATGTTGCCGATGAAAAGACGTGGCAAATGCTTGTTGAAACAGCATTAACAAATTACGGAAAAATTACAACACTTGTCCATAACGCCGCACACTCATATACCAAAAAAGCGATTGAATTTACACCAGAAGAGTGGAACGAGAGTCTTGGTGTAACGCTTGGTGGTCCGTGGCTCGGTGCAAAATATTGTATTCCTGAAATGATTAAAAACGGCGGCGGCACCTTAGTGTTTATTTCAACCGTCAATGCTACAATTACAAACCCAGGTTTCGGGCTTTACGGTGCGGGAAAAGGTGGATTAAACGCCTTGACGCGAAGCATCGCACTTGATTACGGCAGAGAAGGCATTCGCGCAAACGCTATTGCGCCTGGACAAATCGTTGGTGAACGCGGTGAAGCATCGCTCGCAGCGGATGCGCTTGAGGAACAAGCCTCGCGTGATTGCTACCCGATAGGACGTTACGGCAAACCTGAAGACATTGCGAATGTAGCACTCTTTTTAGCATCCGATGAAGCGGATTTCGTTACTGGAATTGTGCTTACTGCCGACGGTGGTTTGACACTCCAGTCGCCAGAAGCACTCGTGCGCCCCTCTTTCCGTTTAAGATGGAGAGACGACATTCTGGTACCGCAATCAAAATAGGATTTGTTAGTTGAATTCATACATTCTTCAGCAAACACTCGCAACAAATAGACAGATAGGTCTCCGGACGAACGGTTTCCTCGATCAATAAAGGCAGTATTTTAAAACCCATTGTCATTAAAGGAGATAAAAATGTGTGGACGATTTACCTTCACAAGCGACCCTACACTATTAAGACAAATTTTTCGCGGCTGTAAATTACCAACAAATATTTCTCCGAGATACAACATCACACCAACACAGGATGTGGCTGTCATTGCCAACACGCAGAATAATGGCGAATCTGAAGGAGATGCGAAAAAAGTTGAATTCTTTCATTGGGGACTTATCCCTTCTTGGGCAAAAGACCCTAAAATCGGAAGTAGGATGATAAATGCGCGTTCAGAAACGCTGAAAGAAAAACCTTCCTTCCGAAGTGCCTACAAACGCAGACGATGTCTCATTTTGGCGGATGGCTATTATGAATGGCAAGAGGTTCTCGGGACCAAACTCAAACAACCGGTTTATATACGTCTCAAATCGCAAAATCCGTTTGCATTCGCTGGGTTATGGGAAGAGTGGAGCGCAAATTATATGGAAAAACCGCTTAGATCTTGCACTATCATTACATGTCCACCCAATCCAATGTTGGAGGAAATTCACCACAGGATGCCTGTAATTTTGCCACAAGAGGCGTATGCACAATGGCTTACTCCCGGTGAACAACCTCCAGAGACCTTGCAACCGCTCCTAACACCTTATCCGGGTGAAGAAATGGAAGCATATCCTGTATCAAGACTCGTTAATCGTCCGACAAATGATTCTCCAGAGTGTATTGCGCCAATATCGGATGTGAACGGAAGTAGCGAACAGAAAATAGATGGAACTCTATTTTAATTTTCTGACCAATTTTGAAAAACATTATTTTATTAGGAAGGATTTATGTCAAAACCAACCAAAGAGCAGATGCTTTTCATGTATCGCAAAATGGTAGAGATTCGCCAATTCGAAGAAGCCGCTGGGACGCTATATCAAAGTGGTCAACTTCCAGGGTTTCTGCACCTCTACATTGGTGAAGAGGCTACAGCAGTAGGTGTCTGTGCACACCTAAAAGATGATGATTACATCACCAGCACGCATCGTGGTCACGGACATCTCATAGCGAAGGGTGGTAAACGCGACCGCATGATGGCAGAATTATTTGCCCGCACGACTGGTTACTGTAAAGGCAAAGGTGGTTCGATGCACATTGCCGATAAAGAGACCGGTATTCTGGGGGCAAACGGTGTTGTCGGTGCGGGAATTCCACTCGCAGCGGGTGCAGCACTCTCAGCAAAATACCGTGGCACACAGCAGGTCGCTGTATCCTTCTTCGGTGACGGTGCTACAAATCAAGGCGTGTTCCATGAAACGCTCAACCTCGCCGCTGTATGGGAACTGCCTGTTGTTTTTGTCTGTGAAAACAACCGATTCGGCATGGGAACACCACAACATGAACATCAGCGGGTAGAGGATATCGCTGTTCGCGCTCCTGCCTACGATATACCGGGCGTTACCGTTGATGGAAACGATGTTCTCAAGGTTTACGCAGCAGCAGACGAAGCCGTCACACGTGCACGCGAAGGTGCCGGACCTACACTCCTCAATTGCGATACCTACCGCTTCCGGGGACATCACATTGGAGATCCAGGGACATCTTATCGTGACCGTGAAGAGGTACAAGAACAGGAACGCCAACGCGATCCCATCCGAAGACTCGTGCAGGTTCTCATTGAAGATGAAGGTGTAACGCAAGAAGAACTTGATGCACTTGAAGCAGAACTCGCAAAAGAACTTGAGGAAGCGTTAGAGTTTGCAAAAAACAGTCCCGAACCACTTCCTGAAGATGCTCTGGATGATGTTTATGCTGGGGCCATTCAACCGTGATTGGCGAATTCCAGAAATGTAGGTACGGTTTGAAACCGCGCCTACCGCAGCGTATCAATAATTATATGGTGAAAACACGGAGATTTTAAAGTGTCCAACACAACTACGGCAAGAGAGATGTCTCCATCCGAACTCGCGGAATGCAGAGAAAATCTCAAACGACAATGGGAAAACCGACAAGTTGACGAGGAATTGCTACAACGCGCATGTGAAGCTGCGCAGCGCGTGGCTACTGTCCTCTATCAAGATTATGGTGTGTCGAAAGTTGCTGTCTTTGGCTCACTTGCTGAACTGGATTGGTTCCACAAGAATTCTGATATAGATATAGCTGTATTGGGTATATCCGATGACCAGTGTTTGAATAAGATTTGTCAGAAAATCAATGCTGACGGACCACCACATAAAATTGACTTAGTTGATTATGAACGCGTCAATGAGTACTTTCGTAGGAGAATTCAGGAACAAGTCGTTCCAATCAAAAAAGGTGTAACATTCTCTCAAAAAATGTTAGATAAAATTTATCCCACAAGACCAAAGGACAGTGATAATCTATACGATATGTATAGAAGGCGACTTATCCAATACTTTAAGGATGGGAACCATAATGTAGATCATATCATTGATCGAATTACGAAAACGTTGCGACAAATTGATGACAATTCTGTTATAATTAGTGAAAATATCAAACGTTCACTCCCTTGGGATGTCGCTATGGTTTATAAAGCGATCGGGAAAATTTTCCTACATATTGGTCGGAATGTAGACATGCAGGTTCCGCTGGAGGATGGATACAGTATTACCTTCCTTACACAAATGACAAAACAGCTTCCACAACGTCCAGCTGTTGTTTCCCTTGATACCGTTCAGAGATTAAAACCGCTATTAGAAATCCATAACCATTACGATGAGCCATTCACACATGAATGGGACTTTGAAGATACTGTTAAACATGCCAAGCAGGTAAATGAGACTGTTTTAAGCTTATTCAAAGAACTGGACACATTCGCCGCTTTTTTGCGCGATACCTAAGGCAACATGAAAGAAGATGAACAGTTGAAATCGCACGGAGTCACATGGAAATCTATTGCCATCAGCTTGAGTTGATGCTGTTGTTATGTGGTAAAACGAACAAATAACCTGGAGGGCACAAGTATGCATAACACAACTACAGAGATGTCCCCATCTGAACTTGCGGAATGCAGGGAAAACCTCAAACGTCAGTGGGAAAATCGGCAGGTAGATGAGGAATTGCTACAACGCGCATGGACGGTTGCACACCGTCTTGCTGCTGTACTT
This sequence comes from Candidatus Poribacteria bacterium, assembly GCA_028818995.1. The sequence continues at coordinate 20,813 of JAPPMR010000285.1, forward strand.
TATCAAGATTATGGCGCGTCAAAAGTTGCTGTCTTCGGTTCTCTTGCTGAGCGTGAACGTTTCACTAAATACTCTGATATTGATATAGTTGTATGGGGTGTCTCATATAACCAATGCCTTGATGCGCTTTGGGACACAGAAGGTTTGGGTTCTGAGTTTAAGATAGATATCATCAATTTCAAAACCATTGATAGATCATTTCGTGACAGGATTCTTAGCCAAGCTATTCTAATTGATAGAGATGAAACAGACGCGCCTAAAATTATCAGGGAAACGAGTAGTAGCACAGACACTGAAACAAGAGAAATTGACGAAGTGAATCGAGAGAAATTGATTCAACGAATTTTTGATGAACGGACGAAAATAGAGCGAACCGTCCGGGGCATCACGAACGCGTTACAAGATATTAATGTCGTTGCTGAAAATCATAGAAAATATGTAGAGAAAACGATAGCCTCTGATCTTGCTGAAATCTACAGAGGTATTGAGAAAATTTTTGAGCGAATTGCTCGTGAAGTAGATATGCACATGCCAAGTGGGAGTATGTGGCATAACAATTTGCTGGCACAAATGGCAGAACACCGTGAAAAGCGACCACCCGTAATTACTCCAAGAACCTCCCGGCGATTAAAACGACTTTTAAAGTTCCGACACCGTGTAAATAACATCTATCGGTACGAACTGATTTATGAAAAAGCAGAGAAACATGCAAAACGGGTGGGCAAACTTTTTGATAATGTCTCTGAAGAACTGGATACGTTCGCCGCTTTTTTGCGCGAGACATAAGGTAACATGAAAGAAGATGAACGCCCGAAATTGAACGGAGTCACATGGAAATCTGTCGTTATAACACTTGTATTGATTCCGTTTAATTTCTACTGGATCATCGCCGGTGAAGTTGGTCTTGTCGGTTATGCCCTAAATACCTATGCAGTCCCGTTTTACAATGTTGTCTTTGTTGTTTTCACATTCACCCTAATCAATCTTGCCGTTCGATATACGTCTCGTATCTGTCTGTTCACTGACGCTGAACTCCTCACCATCTACATTCTGCTCAGTACTGCATGTGCCTTCCCCTCCATAACCTTAATGACGATCCTCGTCACGACCGTCGGACACGCCTTCTGGTTCGCAACCCCCGAAAACGAATGGAAACAACTCTTTTGGGATTACCTGCCGAGATGGCTTCTTGTAGACGACTCGAAAGCACTCGCAGGATATTACACAGGTGCATCTAATCTCTCAACACTGGAGATTGTTAGCGCGTGGATAGTGCCAATCCTATCTTGGACGCTTTTTATAACTGCACTTATCCTTGTGATGTTGTGTATCAACGTTATTTTACGGAAACAGTGGGTAGAGCGCGAACGACTCGCATATCCTATCACACAGATTGCGTTTCATGTCACACATAACACGAAATCTCTGTTCTCACACCGCATCATGTGGATCGGTTTTGGGATTGCAGCATCCATCGCAATTCTGAACGGTTTCAGTTTCCTATACCCGACAATACCATCCCTACCGATAAAGCGTATCGGAGGGTGGCGGGGATTTGGACATCTGTTCACAGAAAAGCCGTGGAACGCTATCGGTGGTATCAGTATGTCCTACTATCCGTTTGTTATCGGGCTCGGACTGTTAATGCCGCTTGATCTTTCCTTTTCCAGTTGGTTTTTCTTCTTTTTTTATAAAGCACAATTAGTATTCTCAAGTGCCGTTGGATTGTCCAGTCTCCCTGGATTTCCATATATTGACCGACAATGTTTCGGTGCTGCCATCGGGATTTTTATTTCTGTGTTAGTATTGAACCTTCGCCATTTTCGCAGTGTATTCCGCATTGCGCGGCATCGGACAAGTGAAGATTCTGCTGAACCCATTTCGTACAGGTTTGCCCTATGGGGTATCGTCGGTGGACTTGCTATCCTCTTTATCTTTTCCAAACGTATCGGCATGTCGCTATGGCTGATACCATTGTTTTTTGCTATCTATTTCATTGTCGTTCTGGTATTGACACGGATGCGTGCTGAGCAAGGATTCCCTGTGCATGCGATGGAGAACATGCCGAATCATCATATCCTCATTGATAGCTTCGGCACACGTATGTTAGGCACAAATAATCTTGTTGCTTTGACACTTTACCGTTGGTTCAATCGGAGTTATACGAGCAACCCGATGCCGCACCAGTTAGAAGGATTCAAACTATCGGAACGTTCCGCTATTGCACCGAGGCGATTGTTCTTCGCGCTACTTGGTGTTTCGGCATTCGCCGCAATTATGGTATTCGGTGTTATTCTCTATCTCTACTACACGTATGGTGCTTTGAATATGAGTGGAAGCAGCAGTTGGAACATAGGTTTTGGTGAACGTGTGTTCAGCGGACTTCAACGTTGGCTCTACTATCCTACCGAACCGAATTTCTATGCAACTGGTGGTATCGTTTTCGGTTTACTCTTTTCGACATGTCTGATGTTTATGCGGGCGCGGTTCTTTTGGTGGCCCTTCCATCCGATAGGGTTTGTCGTCTCAAGTGATTGGGGGATGCGGTATCTGTGGAGTTGTATGCTGGTGAGTTCCATCGTGAAGTGGTCTGTCTTGAAAATTGGTGGTCCGCGGGCATCTCAGCAACTGGTGATGTTTGCTGTTGGCTTGATGTTAGGCGATTTTACTGTTGGTGGGATTTGGAGTCTTGTTAGTGTTGTAACGCAGCAACCGATGTATAATTTTTGGCCATAGGAAGACATTTATGCCTTTAAGTCCTATATTTTTGTTTGAAAAATTCGCTACAAGTGTGCTAAAATTAACCGTGTAAATCACCCTGAATCTGGCTATAGGAGCGTTGCGCATGCACCCGCTCCAGATTATCTCTATGAAAAATTGACACAACATACACAAGCGTCCGAAACTTCTCTTGCAATTTGACTTGCAAGCGGTTTTGAAATATGTTAAGATCAGAATAGCGCAAACAGAAAATCAGAGAATTAAATTTCATTGTTGAAAAGGAGTGACCTTATGCCAAAACCAAGTGCCTCCTCCAAAAAAAATATATCAAAATTCATAAAACCTGATATGACTGACCAAGATAACACAGTAGTAAATGCCGATGTGCCTCCCCCGAAAAAAGAAGGAGGACCTGTTCCTCCGCCAAAATGGACGCTTGAACAACTTCTTGCAAACATACCAGAACCAGATTTCAAAGTGTTAAAGTCTAATTCTTCCGAGGAAGTAGATACAGGAAAACCGGTAGGCAAGGAGGTATGGTAAATTTGCCATGTATATTCCACGACGTGGTGATATAGTGTGGATTAACTTTGATCCTCAAGCGGGACATGAACAAGCAAATGTGCGTCCTGCTCTTGTGCTTTCAGATGAACTGTATAATCGTAGGTTACGTCTTGCAATAATGTGCCCAATTACGACCCGCCGTGCTTCCTATCGAAGAGAACTTGATGTCTCTATTCCTCCAGAAGTAACAATTCGAAACAAAGACTCTACAGGTTTAATCAAACTAACTGGTGTAATTCAGGCTGATCATATCAAAAGTCTTGATTGGTTAGAAAGAGATGCCAGGTACGCGGGTGATATACCCAATGATGTAGTAAATCAGGTTCTACAAATAGTTGGAACACTCGTTAAAATTTGGGATGTCCAATAACTCAACTGCCAATTGTTATTGAAAAAGGGTTGTTGTCCACCTGACAGACAGAGAATGGTATATACTCAAAGAATTCCCAGAATCTAAGTCCAAAAATACCCTAATTCCACTATAGGAGCGTTGTGCATGCGGCCGCTAACGATTTCATTACCAGACTATCTCTATGAAAAGTTGACACAACAAGCGCAAGTGTTTGATACTTCTCTTGAAGAACTTGTAATATTTCAACTCAGACGTGACGAAACAAGAGACTCTGCCTTAGCTTTCTTACAAAAACACGCTGGTAGATGCTTGACCGTCCGAGAACCTATTTTTAAGAACGCGGTCCCACCTGTCTGGATAGTCCCCATTTTCACTAATGTCGCACCTCCTTTACAAGTTGGAGAGATAACCGTTGATGCCGACACAGGTAAAGTCTTAAGCACAGACAAAGACGTAGTTGAAATGATTAAGAAAGGACACCCCAGTTTTGGCTTTGAGACTTTTGCTGTGGATAAACAGGAGCGTTTAGCAGAACTCTTGGCACTGAATGGTGAAAAACCATTAGAATCGGAAGCGAAACAAGAAATGGAAACCCTCCTCGCTGAAGAACAAGCACTGCAACTCCGTAATTTGGAAACATTGGAAAAACGGCTTTTGTCATAAGTTAGGAGTGAGGTGTGCGTGTAGATGATCCATTGCGTGGTAATGTAGCAAGCCGTGCAGATTGGCGGTGTGAGTACTGCCACTATCCAGAACATTTTTCTCCTTCTGCCTTTGAAGTTGAACATATAGTCCCAAGATCGGCAGGAGGTTTCACAGAAATCAACAATCTTGCACTCGCTTGTTCACATTGTAACGCCCACAAAGCCACGCGTCAAACTGGGTTTGACTTACTCACAGAAACTAATGTTAGACTTTTCAACCCTCGAATAGATAACTGGATGGTTCACTTTTTCTTAAACCGAAATACTGGAGAAATTCAAGGTCAAACACCTATAGGTCGGGCAACGGTTGAAACGCTTCAAATGAATGCTGAACAACCTATCCGAGCACGACGAAACCTCATAAGGCTTGAGGTGTTATAAAATCTTGAGCAAAAGTTAGTTCAGATATTGATATTTTAACTGACTCCTAAGCAATTGAGATTGGAAACCAAATGGTGATCCAGTCTCTTTTTCTTTCATTGCACACAAAACGCATTTCGTGGTATTATATCACACCGAGAAACCATGACACTTCAAACCAAACGACAACAAAACAACAGTCGTAAGGAGAAACCCAATGAAACTCAATACGCATATCCCAAAATTTACGTTACTAATCCTGCTTTTCACACCATTTTGTTTCATGGGTTGTCTCTCAACAATGTTGGGACAAGGACCACGCAGACCGCCACAACCTGCTACTGTTGGGTTGAAGCTGCAACCGGGAGAGATTTGCCATTATACTGCTAAAGGAGATGGTTACAGCTTTGATTTGATTTTTCATGTCACCAAAGAAGGTGAAGCAAGTTTTAAACGCATTGCTGTAAAATCACCTACCGTAAATTATGTTCATGAAGGCGGCTCTTGGTCAATAGTTGGTGGAAACATACAGATCAGTATGTTTGATTTGAAAATAGAGATTAATCCTGTCGTTGCAAGAGTATGTGCGGGTGAAAAATGTTTTGCTGCCACCGTGAAACCGAAAGGTAACTGGATGGTAAGCCAACTTCCGTTCTCTACAAATGCCAAATGATTTTCTATGCGTTAGTTGGATGGAGTTTTTGATATGCGTCAACCCACAGATACCCATCGCACAATGAAAGACCTATCACCAGAGGAATTAAAGGAATATCGCCTCCGACTTGATGAGCAATTTCAAAATAGGAAGGTAGATGAGGCATTGCTGCAACGCGCATGGCACACTGCACATCGGATTGCAGCGATGCTATATGATGATTTCGGGGCAACACAAGTTGCTGTATTCGGGTCGCTTGCCGGACAGGATTTGTTCTCAAAATGGTCGGATATAGATATTGCTGTCTGGGGCATTTCGAATGACAAATTTCTCCGCGCATCATCAATAATATCGGACATCAGCGGATTGTTCAAAGTTGACGTAGTTGATTTTGAAAGTTGTAAAGGATTGCTTCGTGAACGAATTCAGAGTCAACTTATTCCTATTGAAAAAGGAGTAATTTACGAAGTGGACAGAAGCGCTCTTATTCAACGTATTTCTGATGAACGAAATAAAATAGAAAAAACAATAGTAAAAATAGCAGAGAGATTGGAAAAAATTAAAACAGCCCCAGTCGAGTATAGAGAAGAGATAAAAACGACAATTGCTAAAAATCTTGTTGATTGTTACCGAGGTATAGAGAACATTTTTAGACGAATTGCGCTGGATGTTGACCTACGTATGCCCGATGGAAGTAGGTGGCATAAAGAATTACTTGTTCAGATGGCAGCGCCACAAGATGAACGACAACCTGTGATTTCTCAAGAGACGTTTGAACTGCTGCAGGAACTTTTAGAATTTCGTCACGTTTTCAATAATATCTATGGAGAAGAACTGGTTTACGAAAGAACCGAGAGAAATGCAAAGCAGATTAGTGAGTTGTTTAATACTCTCTCTGAAGAACTGGATACCTTTGTTGCTTACCTAAAGAAACAGGAAAATGACTGAACATACCCTTCTCCAACAGATCAACGACTTTTGCCGACTACTCCGAAAGATGAACGTAAAAGTTACCACAACTAATCAACTCAGTTGGTGTAACAGTGTTCAGTTGATAGACATCGGCGAACGGGAAACGTTTTATCATACAGCACGAACAAATCTGATTGCTAACCAAGCAGACAAAGAGACATTTGACTTGGCTTTCAATCTGTTCTGGCGGTATCCGCGTCCCGAATTCCAAGCTGTTGATACGGAAGGCGACGAACCTGAACCTTCTGCCTTACAAGACCTCTACCATGCTGATAACGAAGAGAACATATTTGATCAATGGTTGGATTTTGAGGAAGAAGACGATGAGGAGGGACAAGAAGATGACCCTATCGCTTATAGTGTAGAGGAAGTTCTCACCCGGAAAGATTTCAGTGAGTTTACTACGGAGGATATGGAAAAGGCACGGGCTATAGTCGCAAAATTGGCGGCGGTATTGGCAACAAGATTAAGTAGACGAAAGGTTATTAGCAAAAAAGGTAAGGTTATTGACTTCCGAAGAAGTTGGCGTAGGAGTCTTGCACATGGCGGCGAACCGATTGAATTGATGCGGAAACAACAGAAAATCAAAAAGACGAAAATTTTGCTCCTGTGTGATGTAAGCGGATCTATGGATTGTTATGCAAAATTCCTAATACAATTTATCTACGGTATGCAACAGGAATTGAGAGAAGTAGAAGTCGCAGTCTTCAGTACACACCTAACGAATATTACGGGGCTGCTCCGGCGTAAAGGCTTGGCGGAGGGATTAAATGAAGTCGCGAACGTCGTTCCAGATTGGTCAGGTGGGACAAAAATAGGCGAAAGTCTGTTAGAATTCTATCGACAATTTGCTACATCTTTTTCAGCATATCGTACAGTGGTAATCCTTATCAGTGATGGATGGGATAGAGGGGATGCAGATTTGCTTCGTCGATCTATGGAGATGCTACATCGGCATGCATATAAACTGATTTGGCTCAATCCATTGCTCGGTAGCGACACCTATCAACCAATCTGTCGAGGTATTCGCACGGCACTACCTTATGTGGACTATTTTCTTCCTGCACACAATTTGGAAAGTCTGGCACAGTTGACAAAGGTATTGATCCCACTCTGGGCAAAATGAATGGTCTCTACAAACCATTAGAAATTAGCAAGGAATTCTAACTATGCAAGTTCAAGCAGCGGTGATGCTCCAACCGGGGCAGATAGAAATCCGAGAATTTGACAAACCTACACCCGCAGATGACTCCCTTCTGCTACAGGTAGACAAAGTCGGTATCTGTGGCAGTGATAAACACATGTATCTGGGACATACAGCACTGAAATTTCCTGTCATTCCTGGGCATGAAGTTGTCGGCACAGTCGCAGAAATCGGTAAAAATGCTAATCAAGTTATGAATGTGATGGGTGGGCCTATTAAGACAGGTGACAGAATCACTGTGGTACCGGGTTCAAAAAACTGCGGTCGATGCTACTACTGTTTGCATGTACCTGGACGTCCGACTTTATGTTCTGGACGAACTATTTATGGATTTAGCAATAGCGAAACACCTCCTTATCTGAACGGAGAATTTTCTGAATATACCTATATTCACGGAAATTCTTGGGTGTACAAAATACCCGCAGATATTCCTGAAGAAGTTTCTGTCCTGACAGAACCTGTAGCAGTAGCGACGCGTGCTGTTGAACGCGCATGTGCACCTGGATTGCCACAAGTAGGCGACGGTTACAGTATTGGAAGTAGTGTTGCCGTGCTTGGATGTGGTCCTATTGGTCTTCTTGTCATCGCTGTGTTGCGCGACAGTGGTGCTGGCACAATCATCGCCACTGATCTTGTAGATAGCCGTTTGGAAATGGCAGAACAGATGGGAGCAGATGTGGTTATAAATGTTGGGAATTCCACCCCTGAAGAACGGGTTGAACGGATTCAGTCTCTCACAAATGGTGTTGGTGTAGATATAGCGATTGAGTGTGCAGGCATACCTGCTGTTTTCTCCGAAGCATTAGACGTTGTGAGACGGGGTGCGAAGGTCATTGAAGTCGGGCACTACACCGATTCTGGGGATACTCAAGTGAGACCGCATCAAATTTGTAACAAAGACCTTGATGTTTGCGGCGTATGGGCATATCCACAAATCCAATTTCAAACAGCACTGGATTTTCTCCAGCGAACACGCGCACCATTACACAAATTGATTACACATCATCTTCCCTTGAATCAATTGGAAACAGGCATTGATATGCTCGGAAAAGAAGGTGTTTACAAGATTGTAATTGAACCTCAATCTTAGGGATATTCAACAAAAAATACATTATTATCACACCCACTAAATGAAATTCAATACATAGGTGAAAAAATGAAAAATCAAAAACGCACGCTCATTTTACTATGTTGTCAGATAATGTTGTTTCTTTTCTGCTTTAACATTGCAGAACTTCTTGCATCAGATGTTCTGCGAAAAACACCAAAGATACCAAAAGAGTCTTCACTTTACAGAACGATTGAAAACGCAAAAACCTATATCGTAAAGAACCAAAATAAAGATGGTGGTTGGCCTCTGGTACCCGGTGAAAAAAGCGATGTAGAAATAACCGCTCTTGCTATCTGGGCATTAACAGATGCGGGTTGGGGAACCGGATCAATTGTCATCCGTCGTGGAGTCAGATATTTGAGGAACAAGCAGCGTGAAGATGGTAGTTGGAACGATAATACTGCTCACACTATTTTTGCACTCATCGCCTTGGATAATGCTAAAACAGATCCTGATGTGCAATTCGATGGGCTGCGTTGGCTTAAAAGTGCACAGAACCCCAGTGGCAGTTGGGGGCGTAAAAGCAAAAGCCCCGGACACATTCTTTATACGGCAGCGACTCTTGTCGGATTTAAAAAACTCGGTTTTATCCAGAAACATTTCGAACCTATTCTCTCTGCCATGGAATGGCTTGCTGAACAGAATAATTTTGAAAACCTCTGGAATCTGCCAGGTGGAACCCAATCGGATATTTTTGTGACATCTTGGGTACTGCAAGGATTATTACGTTCAAGTAAATACGACCATATTGTATACGACCTTGACGAACAGTTTGTTTGGTTAAAGCAATTTCAGAATGATGATGGCGGATTCGGTAGATTCAAAGATAGACCGAGTGATCCAGAGGTTACTGCCGCTGCTATTATGACACTTGCTGCTGCGAATGATCCGCTAAATACGAAACGTATTGCAGTTGCTTATCTAACAAAAGCACAAGAACCTGATGGCGGTTTTGTCAGCGATACTCCGATAGAACTCAAGACACCCATTGCTAACTTACAATCTACCTGTTTTGTACTGATTGCCATCTATGCCAAAACAGACAGCGACCACTAAAGGCAAACCATAAGTGTCAACTTAAGAAAAAATTGCTGGATTCTCTCTTGTTGGAGGGTTTTATAAACCCGATATTGCGAGATT